>NZ_JBFUKZ010000041.1:0-24672 GCF_056400585.1 Mucilaginibacter sp. P5_A6
CTTATAAAGACCATTCAAATACATTATGGTTTGGCTCTTATTCACACGGACTTTTCCGGTATGAAAAAGAAACAGATTCATTTACTAATTTCATTCATAAAGCAAACGACCCAACAAGCATCGGTTTAAACGATGTA
This sequence comes from Mucilaginibacter sp. P5_A6, assembly GCF_056400585.1. Lineage (NCBI taxonomy): Bacteria > Pseudomonadati > Bacteroidota > Sphingobacteriia > Sphingobacteriales > Sphingobacteriaceae > Mucilaginibacter > Mucilaginibacter sp. P5_A6. Next base: position 138 of record NZ_JBFUKZ010000041.1, read on the forward strand.
AGGGTGATTCTCGAAGATTCAAAAAACAATTTATGGGTTGGAACAAATGGAGGAGGGTTAAGTTTATTATCTGCCGGTAGTAGTAAGTTTGTTAATTATAATCCGCAGAATAGTAATATTAGTTCAGATTATATTCGTGCACTTTCCGAAGATAAATATGGCAATCTTTTTATAGGAACATACGCCTCTGGCCTTAAATATTATATAAAAAATCAAAATAAATTTATCGATTATTTTAGCAGGGCCCAGGCAGAAAAATTTTTGCCCAGTAACTTTATATACTCTTTGTATTTAGATAAAAATGAGAATCTATATATAGGTACCGAGGGGGATGGCCTCGTTTTATATGATATAAAAAACAAAAAATTTAAACGATATACAGAAAAAGATGGATTAGCGGATAATACTGTAAATGCAATACAAAAAGATGAGGCAGGTATTATTTGGCTAAGTACTAATAAAGGTTTATCGCGGATTGATGTACAAACAAACAAAATTATTAATTACGATGGTTCGGATGGATTACAAGCGGGACAGTTTAACCCAGGTTCATCTATGTATTGCAGTGCCGGAAAATTTATGGTTTTTGGAGGAACTGAGGGGTATAATGTTTTTTATCCGGCAGAAGTTAAACAAAACCTGTTTAAGCCAAAAGTTTTAATCACCGGCCTTCAGCTATTTGGCAAAGAGGTTGAAGTTGGACAAAAAGACAGTATATTAAGTGCGGCTATCAATGAATCAACTCAAATTACTTTAAGCCCCAGTCAATCGGTTTTCTCTATACAATACGTGGCTTTAAATTACGCTTATGCCGAAAAAAGTGAATTTGCCTATAAACTGGCAGGGTTAGATAAAAATTGGAATTATGTAAAAAATCAAAGATCAGTTACTTATCGGTATCTTCCTGCAGGTGATTACGTATTTAAAGTTAAAGCAGCAAATCAGGATGGTATTTGGTTTGCTAATTATGCTACGTTTAAAATAAGGATTTTACCCCCCTGGTATAAAGCATGGTGGGCCTATTTAAGCTACTTATCAATAATGGTAACGCTGATTTATTATTATTTGAGTTATCGCAGTAATGAGGCTAAGTTAAAGTATGAGGTAAAAATAGCACAGATATCTGCTGAAAAAGAAAAGGAACTTAATGAACGAAAATTATCTTTTTTTACTAATATTTCTCATGAGTTTCGGACACCGCTTACTTTAATTATAAACCCCGTTAAGGAATTATTATTTAACCCCGGAGAAAGAGAGACCGAAACAACTAATCTGAGTATTGTTTTTCGTAATGCACGCCGGCTGTTAAGTTTGGTTGATCAGTTATTATTATTCAGAAAAGCCGAGAGTGATTCTGATAGTCTTAAAATTGTAAGGCTAAATATTGTGAACCTATGTAAAGAGGTTTTTTTGTGTTTCAGCCATCAGGCTAAAAGTAAAAATATCTTGTTTGATTTTGTTTCTGAAACAGATACGATAGAAATATTCGCCGACAGGGAAAAAATAGAGATCGTTTTATTTAACCTGATATCAAATGCGTTAAAATTTACGCCCGATTGTGGAATGGTAAATTGCTACATCTCGCAAACAGAAACTTCGGTGAACATAGAAATTAAAGACACAGGAAGTGGAATAGCAGAAAATATAGGTGAACAATTATTTGACAAATTTTACCAGGTACAAAATGAGCTGCCATTAAGCGGTGGATTTGGTATTGGCCTTTATCTTGTAAAGAAATTTATTGAAAGCCATAAGGGTACTATCAGTTACATTAGTTTAAATGGGGCTGGTACCATATTTAAGGTTTGTTTGCTAAAAGGGAAAGAACATTTAAGCCCCAATTTAATTTTTGAAGATGTTGTAGAAACCTCGGTTTTCTTAGATGAACTTATTGAAAGTTATGAGGAAGTTCCCGTACCGAGTAAGGATTCAAATGCTGTTAGAAGCAAAAAAAACGATCCATTTAATTTGGAATCAAAATCAATGCTGATTGTGGATGATAATGAGGAGATGAGGCAATATTTGAAGCAAATTTTTTCGGCAAATTTTGAAATTTATGAAGCAGCAGACGGTTCTGAAGGTTTGGATATGGTATATCAATTTTTACCGGATATTATTATCAGCGATGTAATGATGCAGGGAATAAGCGGTTTAGAGCTATGCAGCAGAGTTAAAGAAGACCCTGCGCTAAGTCATATCCCGGTTTTATTATTAACCGCAAGCTCGTCTCCAGAAATTAAGCTTAAGGGAATAGAGGGTGGGGCCGACGATTATATAAGTAAACCATTTGAGCGGGAGTTCCTGGTTGCCCGGGTTGCAGGTATACTTAAAAGTAAAAATAACCTGCAAAAATATTTTTATAATGAAATAACCTTGAAGTCAAATGACCTTAAAGTTCCGCCTGACTATAAAGAGTTTTTGGCAGCGTGCATCAAAGTTGTAGAAGACAACTTAAGTGACAGTGATTTTTGCATTAAAACTTTGGCTGATAAGATAGGCATGAGCCATTCAAACCTTTATAAAAAGATCAGGGCAATTTCCGGACAGTCGGCTAACGGATTTATACGATTTATACGCCTTAGAAAAGCTGCCGAAATGTTTCTTAAAACTGATTGTACTGTTTCTGAAGCTGCCTATAAAGTTGGTATCAACGACCCCAAATATTTTAGAGAACAGTTTAGCAAGCTGTTTAAACTTAACCCTTCTGAATATATTAAAAAATTCCGGGTACCTTTTCACGCTAATATTACCAGGAATGCTGTGAAAGTAAAAATTAGCAAAAATTAATTTTAAGTAAACTCAGAAGAGCCTGATTTTACCTATAGTTTACCAATTACCCCCTCAAGTTGTATGAATTTACCCCTCATTAGCGGGGTTTATTATACGCATCTTAGTGCTGCCAATTATAAATGTACAACCCACATTTATTATTATTGAAGTAAAAGTATATATATAATATTAAGTTATTAAATACAGGTTTAGCAACAGTCAGTACTTTATAACGGATACTGGGATTATAAAGACTGACCTTACTATAACTTGATTAGCAAGATTAACGGCATAATTTCAGTAATTGTTATTACTAAAAAGGAATATAATCCGGATCTGCTTTTATATCCCTTTATTGAATTGAACCAATTATAATTTAATAAATAAACCTAAATAATCAATATGGAAGATAAACCAACATAACCCTCCCCAATCTATAGGCAAATGTCATAATGTGACCAGTCCTAAATCACCCCGCTTTTATAGCGTGCATTAAATATTAATTAACTTAAATAAGCTAATATGGAATACAATTTACATAAGACTGTAAACTTGTTAAGGGTCTTTAAAATTGCGCTGAGTCAAATATTAATGGCTTTAATATTTGTTGGTTTGTCATACGCCGGCGTAGCAAAAAACAAAAAACCAGGATTTACAAAAATAAAAGTGGGGAAAGGTAATGAAAATGCCCCCATAAAAATTTCGGGAAAAGTAACCGACCTGGTAACAGGTGAAACCTTAGTTGGAGTATCAATAAGGATTAAGGATTCAAGTAACGGATCGGTAACAGATGTAAACGGAAACTTTACACTAACAGCTCCCGATAATGCAGTATTAGTTGTATCATATATTGGCTATAACACGTTGGAAGTGCCTGTAAATGGTAAAAGCACCCTTAACATTAAATTACAGCCATCATCCAAAGGATTGAATGAGGTTGTGGTGGTTGGTTATGGTGTACAAAAGAAGGTGACAGTTACAGGTTCTGTAACATCTGTTAAGGGGGACGAATTGGTAAAATCTCCGGCTGTTAACCTTTCTAACTCTATAGCCGGGCGTATGCCGGGTGTTATTGCCATGAATGGAAGCGGCGAACCTGGTTATGATGGTTCAACCATTCGTATCCGCGGTACAAATACCCTGGGTAATAACGATGCATTGATCGTTATTGATGGGGTTCCATCTCCTGCCGGCCAATCGAATATTGACCGTTTAAATCCAGCAGATGTTGAAAGTATCTCGGTATTGAAAGATGCTTCTGCGGCTATTTATGGCGCAAGGGCGGCCAATGGTGTTATTTTGGTTACTACCAAGCGTGGTAAATTGGGCAAACCCGAGCTTTCTTACACCTATAATAAAGGATGGGCTCAGCCTACTATGCTACCCAAAATGGCTAATTCAACCGAATACGCCACAATGGTGAATGAAATAGACCTTTATGGTTTGCCTTCACAATATTGGACCGCAGCTTCTGCTGCATTTAAAACAGCGGGAAAATTTACCAGGCCAGATAATGCGGCTACAACAACCGCTACATTTCAACCTGCCGATTTTACAAAATTTGCTGATGGTTCTGATCCATGGGGACACCCTAATACCGACTGGTTTAAAGCTACTCTAAAAGACTGGTCTGGTCAATCACGTCAAAACGTACAATTATCAGGCGGTTCCGAAAACATAAAGTATCTTACTTCAATAGGGTACCAAAACCAGGATGGATACTACAAAAACTCGGCTACAGGGTATAAACAATATGATTTCCGCTTAAACGTTGATGCCAAGGTTAATAAGTATATCAGTACATCTATAGGTGTAGCGGGCCGCCAGGAAAACCGTTTCTTTCCAGACGGAGGAACTGCGGGTGATATATTCAGAATGCTGATGCGTGGTTATCCATACAGACCGGCTTATTGGCCAAATGGTTTACCAGGACCAGATATTGAAAACGGTCAGCAACCAGTATTGATTACTACCAATAAAACCGGTTATGCTAAGGATACGAGATATTCTCTTCAGACAAACGGAAAAATTGATATATCGATACCGGGAGTACCAGGCTTAACAGTTAGCGGAAATGTTGCTCTCACTAAATACATGCAACAAACCAAAGCCTGGCAAACACCATGGTATGTGTACAGCTGGGATAATGTTACCAAAGATGCAAATGGTACCCCGGTACTTACCAAAGTAGCCCGCGGGCCTGCCCAGGCAAGGCTTGATCAAGGCTCCGATGATCAGCTAAGCAGCCTGCTTAGCGGAATAGTGACATATAACCACAGTTTTGGTAATCATAACATTGTATTACTTGCCGGTGTAACCAAAGAAAAATCAAACGATAGCCAATTTGGCGCCAATCGTAAATATTTTAACTCGGTTGCTATCGATCAGTTAAATTGGGGAGGTAGTTCAGAAATAGGTAATTATGGTACTGCCTGGGAAAAAGCCCGTTTAAATTATTTTGGCAGGGTTGGGTATAATTATAAAGAAAAATACCTGGCAGAGTTTTTATGGCGTATAGATGGTTCTTATATGTTTCCGCAAACTCACCGTTTCGGTTTCTTCCCGGGTATATCGGCCGGATGGAGAATCTCGGAAGAAGATTTCTTTAAAAACAATATAAAATTCATTCAAAATTTAAAACTGCGCGGATCATGGGGACAAATGGGTAACGACAATGTTGTTAAGCCCCTTACCAATACTTTAGCAGAATACTCTTATCTTCCATTGTACAACGTTGGATCATATATAATTAACGGCGTACCAACCCAGTCATTATTTGAAAACGTGGCACCAAACCCGAATTTCACCTGGGAAGTGGCCAATAATAGCGATGTTGCGTTGGAGGGAACTACATTAAACGGAAAATTAGATTTCTTACTGGAAGGATTTGTGAACAAGCGTACCCAAATATTATGGGCACCTACAGCTTCAGTGCCTGCAACTGCAATACCAACTGGGTTACTGCCCCCTGTAAATTATGGAAAAGTGACTAATAAAGGATGGGAATTTCAATTATCTTATCATGATAAAATTGGTCAGGTGAGGTACAATGTAGGTGTTAACGGCGGGTATTCCAAAAATAGGATTGATAAATGGGATGAGGTTCCGGGAGCGCCTGCCTGGCAAAAATCAACCGGGCATCCTATCGGAAGCCAGCTTTATTACATATATACCGGTATATTTTCTACCCAGGCTCAGGTTGATGCTAATAAGGTTGATTACAGCGGTGTTGGGGGTAGTAAACTTAACCCGGGCGACATGATGTATAAAGATGTAAATGGCGATGGTAAACTTACTGGGGATGATCAGGTGAGGAGTGATAAAACCAATCAGCCTACCTTTCAGGGAGGCTTCAATTTTGGGATTCAGTATAAAAATTTCGATTTAACTGTTTTATTCCAGGGTGCCGCTGGCGGACAGATTGTCTTTCAAACCGAGTCGGGAACAATTGGTAACTTCACGCAATACAGTTACGACCATCGCTGGACGGTTGACAATCCAAGCACAGTGTCCCCCCGCACAGTTGATAGAAATAACCAGTATTTTTCTGGAGGATACTACAATTCTGCAGGGACCCTTATCAATGGAAACACTTATTGGTTGTTAAATACAAATTATATCAGGCTTAAAAATGCTGAACTTGGCTACACTATTCCTACAGCGTTAACTTCAAAAATTGGTATAAGCAATTTACGGATATATGCAAATGGCCTTAACCTGCTTACATTTTCTAAACAGAAAATTTATGATCCTGAATCAACCAGTTCGTCTGGTCAGTATTATCCGCAGGCAAGAGTCGTTAATATGGGCGTAAGTGTAAAATTTTAATTTGAACGATATGAAAACATTTATAAGAAATATTTCAACAATTGCGATGCTCTCGGGAGTGCTGCTGACTTCGTGTAAGAAAGACTTTTTAAGTACAAAACCATCGAATCAGGCGCCGGCAGACCTTACCTGGGGAGATCCAAACCTTTCCGAAGCCTTTGTTACCGAGCTTTATAACGGCTTACACGATGCCGAGCTTAACCAGGAAAGTATGGATTGTATTACCGATAATGCCCTCTATAATTTCGGAAAGCAGGATATAATGGAGGCCAATATAAGTCCTTCGCATTTAGGATGGGTCAACAATACATATGAATGGAATGAAATGTACGCCCGGATAAGGTCGGCCAATCTTGCTTTAGAGCAACTTGGCAAGTCTGCACTTGATAAAGCATTGGTTGACAGGCTTTCGGGAGAAGCTCATTTTATGCGTGCATACTTTTACAATCAAATGCTGCGCTATTATGGCGGCGTTCCAATTGTAAAATCCACTTATGATCTTAATTCTCCTGATTTTACCGTTGCCAGGAATACGTATGCCGAATGCGTTGATTTTATAGTGAGCGAGTTGGATGCAGCCAGTACTTTGTTGCAAGGTAAAAGTCTGGGAAAAGGGCGTGCTACCGCCGATGCCGCAGTAGCTTTAAAAATAAGGGTGCTGATGTATGCAGCCAGTAAGCTGCATACTCCTGGCGGGGTAGCCTCATTAAGCAGCATAAGTACTGGTAGTACTCCTTTTAAAAATCCCGAACTTTTAGGTTATACAACTGCTGATGCTGGTCGCTGGCAGAAAGTTTATGATTTGGCAAAGGCATTTATCCTTAAAGGTGGATATGGTTATGCCCTTGATTTATCTGCTCCTGCGAGCGCCGCCGATGGATTTACAAATTACCAAAATTCTTATTTGTCAAGAAATGGCGGCGAAAATGAGATAATTTTTGCCCGCTATTTCAGCAATAGCAAAGATGAATGGGGTGCATGGTATGGCAGAAACAATTGTACCAATGGATACCATGGCTGGACATCAAGTGAGCCTACGCAGAATATGGTAGATGATTATGAAATGATGGACGGTTCAAAATTCGATTGGAACAATGCGGCAGAAAAGGCAGCTCCTTATTCTAACAGGGATCCCCGTTTTTATGCATCTATTTTATATGATGGTGCGCCATGGAAACCGCGTACCCCGGATGGTGCAGGTATAGATCCTTACAATGAAATACAAATGGGCACTTATCAAACAGGCAGCTCAGGCAGTCCGGTAACTTATTTTGGTTTGGATACAAGAAACGGCCCAATTGAAAACTGGAACGGAACCCGTACCGGTTATGCTATCAGGAAGTTTATGGATCCTAACCCGGCTATTGTTGATCAGAACACCCGGTCGGAAGTGCCATCACCTTTAATAAGATACACTGAAGTTGTATTTAACTTTGTAGAAGCATGTCTTGAATTAAATAAGGAGGATGAGGCCAGGACATGGCTCAATAAAATCCGTTTCCGTTCAGGAATGCCTGCAATTACAGACGCCGGTGATGCACTGGTGCAACGATACAGAAACGAACGAAACGTAGAACTGATGTTTGAAGAGCAACGATTTTATGATGCACGCCGCTGGATGATTGCGCCGACAACATTGGGCAATAAAGTAAGGATCATAAAAATTACAGGGGCCTTGAAAACGGGTAAAACGGTAAATGTTTATAGGTACAGTACTGATAATTACAATTACACATATACGGTACAGGATCTTGATCCTGGAGTTGAAAATCGTACCTGGAAGGATATTCTTTATTTCCCGCCTATTAGCCGCGATGAGATTAACAAAAACAAGAAGTTAGTTCAAAATCCAGGTTATTAACTGCAGGGATTATAAAATTCTTATATATTTATCCTAAAGAATGCCGGTAGTAAAATGCCGGCATTCTTTTAAATTTTAGTCCATTAATTTAAGCGGCACCTGGTGAATACAAATATTAAATTATTCTCACAATTACTTTTTATCGGAATTATTGCATTAACAAGTTGTGGTCATCCAACCGAAAATAAAGAAGCGGACGAAAACAACAATAACCCTTTATTTACCTTACTCTCTGCAGAGCAAACACATGTAGACTTTAGCAATACTTTAACCGAAGGTTTAAATACCAATGTGCTGATGTATGAGTATTTTTACAATGGCGGAGGGGTAGCCACCGGTGATTTAAACGGCGATGGCTTGCTGGATATATATTTTACCGGTAACATGACCGACAACAAACTGTACCTTAACAAGGGACATATGCAGTTTACAGATATTACAACCGTAGCAGATGTGGCTGGCCGTCCTGGTCCCTGGAAAACAGGAGTTACTATGGCCGATGTAAATGGCGATGGTAAGTTGGATATGTATGTTTGTTATTCGGGCAATGTAAGGGCCGAAAAACGCCAGAACCAGTTGTTTATTAATACAGGAAACGACAAAGATGGAATACCACATTTTACAGAACAGGCACAACAGTATGGTTTAGCTGATGCCGGGTACAGCACACAGGCAGTTTTTTTTGACTACGACAGGGACGGTGACCTGGATATGTTTTTATTAAATCACAGCCCTATTCAGTTACCTGTTTTAGATGAGGTAAATACAGCGGCTATCTTAAAGAAATCAAATTCGCCAAATGGCGTACGACTATATAAAAACGAAAATAACGTTTTTAAAAATATAACAGAACAGGCCGGAATAAGCAGTTCTGATTTAACCTACGGCCTTGGAGCGGCGATAGCCGATATCAATGGTGACGGATGGCCGGATATTTACATATCAAATGATTATACCATACCCGATTTTCTTTACATCAACAATGGTAATGGTACCTTCACCAATAAATTGCAATCTTCTCTGGGGCATACCTCACAGTTTTCTATGGGGAATAATGTTTCGGATATAAATAACGATGCCTTACCGGATATTTTTACGCTCGATATGCTTCCCGAAGATAATCGCAGGCAAAAGTTATTGTTTGCGCCGGATAATTATGAAAAATTTGGCTTAACTCTTCGTACGGGGTTCTATTATCAGTATATGCGCAACATGTTGCAGATAAACAATGGTAATGGTACTTTCAGCGAGATAGGGCAACTATCAGGTATCTCAAATACCGATTGGAGCTGGGCTCCATTATTTGCCGATTATGATAATGATGGCTGGAAAGATTTGTTTGTAACCAACGGTTATACCCGCGATTTTACCAATATGGATTTTGTGAAATATATGGGCGACTTTTTGAAAGATAAGAGAATGATGCGCAAGGATATATACAATTTGGTACAACAAATACCATCTTCGCAGGTAAAAAGTTACCTTTTCAAAAATAATGGCAATTTAACCTTTACCAATAACAGCGCCGCATGGGGGATTACGCAATCGTCAAACAGTAATGGCGCTGCTTATGCCGATCTGGATAACGATGGTGACCTTGATCTGGTGACAAACAATATTAACCAACCGGCATTCATCTATCAAAATGAAGCGGACAAGCAAGCAAATAACCATTACCTGCAGCTTAAGTTAAACGGCGCCGAAAAAAACACACAGGGTATAGGAGCAAAAGTTACCATTTACGTAAAAAATAAAAAACAATACCTGGAGCAAATGCCAAGCCGTGGCTTTCAGTCAAGTGTTTCACCAATATTGCATTTTGGGTTGGGTAAGGATAAAGAAGTTGATTCGCTGCGAATAGTATGGCAGCAGGGAAAGGAGCAGGTTTTAAAGAATATCAAAACCAATCAACAACTAACGCTGGAAGAAAAAAATGCAGTTAACATCGCTCAAATACCCCAAGCCATAAAATCCATTTTTGCAGAGGTAACATCGCCAATAGCAAACAAACAGGAGAAAAATGCCCTTAACGATTTTAAACGGCAGCCGCTAATGGTAAACCCGTTATCGTTTTCAAGTCCGTGTATGATAAAAGGCGATATAAATGCCGACGGATTGGAAGATGTTTATGTAGGTGGTGGCAACGGGAAACCGGGTACAATATATATTCAGCAGGCCGGTGGTAAATTTGCGGTAAAACCAGAGCCCGCTTTTGAAGCCGATAAAAAAAGCAATGACGCAGATGCGGTATTTTTTGATGCCAATGGTGATGGAAAACCGGATTTATATGTATGTTCAGGGGGCTATGATAATTATATGCCTGATGATCCTTTATTACAGGACAGGCTTTATTTAAATGATGGGAAAGGCAATTTTACTAAGACAAAAGATGCATTACCAGCAATGCGTAGTAGTAAAAGCTGCGCAAGAGTGGCTGATATTAATGCAGACGGGCATTTGGATCTGTTTGTAGGAGGAAGGGCAATACCTGGCAGATATCCGGAAGCTCCCCAAAGCTACATCCTCGTAAATGATGGTAAAGGGCATTTTACTGACGAAACCGTAAAATATAACTCGGGCCTGCAACACGTGGGTATGGTAACCGATGCCGCATGGGCAGATATGAATGGCGATAAAACGCCAGATTTGGTTTTAGTAGGAGAGTGGATGCCGGTAACCGTAATGATCAACGAAAAAAATGGTAAACTTATAAACAGCGCTAAGGCGTATTTTGATAAACCCAACAGCGGCTGGTGGAATAAGATACTGGTAGAGGATTTTAACCACGACGGCCATCCCGATCTGCTTGTTGGCAACCAGGGACTAAATACCCAATGCAAAGCCAGTGATAAAGAACCTGCAGAAATGTACTATAAGGATTTTGATGATAACGGAGCGGTTGATCCTATCCTCTGTTTTTATATTCAACACCAGAGTTATCCATACGTTTCAAGGGATGAGCTTTTGGAACAGATTAGTATGATGCGTTCGCGGTTCCCGGATTATAAAAGCTATGCTGATGCCTCCCTTACAGATATATTTACCGCTGTAGAATTAAAAGGAATGGGTCATTTACAGGCTAATAACCTGGCCACTACTTGTTTTTTAAGTGATGGCAAAGGTAGGCTGCATTCATCCCCATTGCCTTTACAGGTTCAGTCTTCACCCGTTTTTACAATAACTGGTCTTGATTATGATCATGATGGCAACAAAGATTTGCTTTTATGCGGTAATATTAACAGGGCCAGGTTACGTCTGGGCAAATATGACGCAAATTACGGCATATTATTAAAGGGTGATGGCAAGGGCCATTTTGAATATATCCCCCAACTCCAATCAGGGTTTAAATTATGGGGAGATGTGAGAAGTGTTATAGAAATTAATCAAACATTATTGTTCGGGATCAATCAACAGGGAGTAAAAGCCTATAAAGAATTTTAATTACATGAAAAGAAAGGCATTTTTAATAACTATCCTGTTTACCGCGGCTATGTTATATAACAGCTGCAGCAATAAGAAACAGGCAGAGCCGGTATTAACCAGTGCCGATATTACCAAAGTGATTGATCATATGACTGTTATTATGATCCATGATGTAACCAATCCTCCTTTGGCTGCGCGTTTCTTTTCGTATACCTGCCTTGCAGGTTATGAAGTTATTGCCGAAAATGACAAAAGTGTTAAAAGCATGTATGGCGTTTTAAATGAATATCCAATTATTAAAAAACCGGCGTATGCTAAGGGATATGCATATCAGTTAAGTGCTTTAATAGCCATGATGGAAACTGCTGGAAAGCTGCAGCCATCGGGTAGCTTATTGATCAAATATGAACAGAGCTTTTTGGATTCGTGTAAAAAGATAGGCTTTACTGACGAGGTTATTGATAGTTCTAAACATTACGGGCAGGCAATTAGCAAACAGATACTTGCTTATGCCAAAAAAGACAAATACAACAGGATCAGTAATTATACAAGGTATACTCCACTTGGAAAGGATGGTGACTGGGACCCCACACCTCCGGCTTATATGGCCCCGGTCGAACCTTATTTTAATACCATTCGTCCGCTTACGCTCGATTCGTCCTCTCAGTTTTTGCCAGATCCACCCATACCTTTCTCCACTGATAAGCACTCCGCTTTTTATAAATACATGATGATGAACTACAAAGCAAGCGGAAAAGGATTAACAACCGAACAACGCACCATAGCGGGCTTTTGGGATTGCAATCCATTTGCTGTTCAGGACAACGGGCACATGTTGATAGGCTTAAAAAAGATATCACCGGGGGCGCATTGGATGGGAATTACAGGCATCGCTTGCAGACAAACAAAAACCGGGTTTTCAAAAGCGCTGGAGATTCATACTATGGTAGCTACAGGATTATTGGATGGTTTTATATGTTGCTGGGACGATAAATACCGGACTAACCGGGTTCGTCCGGAAACGGCTATCCGCAAATATATTGATGTTACCTGGAAACCGCTGCTGCAAACACCTCCATTTCCTGAGTATATCAGCGGTCATTCGGTAATATCATCAGCGTCGGCAGTAATTCTTACCCACTACTTTGGCAACAATTTTCATTACACAGATAATGTGGAAGTAAAATATGGACTCGCTCCACGTAGTTTTAATTCATTTAACCAGGCCGCTACCGAAGCAGGTATGTCTCGGTTTTGGGGAGGTATACACTTTAAAGATGCAATTGATAATGGTATAATACAGGGTGTTAAAGTTGGCCAATGGGTATTGGCCAAATATAAAGACCCGGTGGTGCATCATTAAATGGTGCGCAATTTTTCGATCAGTAGTCTGTTTTTTTCCAAGTCAATTATAACTCAACCTGCGCTGTTGTAAAATATAAAAAGCTTTAATAACGTCTTTATGAAACTCAAACACCTTGCACTATTTATTGTATTTTTTTTAAATGTCATCAATACATTTGCCCAAACTCACACCTTTGCCTTAGGTGATGAGGCATTTTTATTGGATAGCAAGCCCTTCCAGATGATTTCGGGCGAGATGCATTACCCACGTGTACCCCGTGAAGCCTGGCGTTCGCGCATGAAGATGGCGAAAGCGATGGGCCTTAACACCATAGGAACCTATGTTTTCTGGAACCTGCACGAGCCTCAAAAGGGGAAATTCGATTTTAGCGGTAATAACGATGTGGCCGAGTTTGTACGCATAGCCCGGGAGGAGGGATTATGGGTTATCCTGCGTCCAAGCCCTTATGTATGCGCCGAATGGGAATTTGGCGGCTATCCTTACTGGCTGCAAAACGAGAAAGGGTTAGAAGTACGCAGTAAAGAATCACAATACCTTAAAGAATATGAAAGCTACATTCAAGAGATAGGTAAACAACTTGCTCCGCTGCAAATAAACCATGGCGGTAATATATTAATGGTGCAGATAGAGAATGAGTATGGCTCCTACGGCAGCGATAAGGAATATTTGTCCATCAATCAAAAACTATTTAAAGAGGCCGGTTTCGATGGCTTGCTTTACACCTGCGACCCGGCTCCCGATTTGGTAAAAGGCCATTTACCGGGCCTGTTGCCGGCTGTTAACGGGCTGGATGATCCGGCTAAGGTGAAAAAAATAATCAACGACAATCATGATGGCAAAGGGCCATACTACATTGCCGAATGGTACCCGGCCTGGTTTGACTGGTGGGGCACTAAACACCACACCGTACCAGCCGAGCAGTATGCAGGTCACCTTGATTCTGTTTTGGCAGCAGGGATATCCATTAATATGTATATGTTTCATGGTGGTACCACGCGCGGATTTATGAATGGCGCCAATTATAAAGATGGAACACCTTACGAACCACAGATCAGCAGTTATGATTATGATGCGCCGTTGGATGAGGCGGGTAATGCCACGCCAAAGTTTATGAAATTTAGAGAGGTGATCCAAAAGCATTTGCCTGCCAATGTACAATTGCCTGTCGTTCCTGTAGCAAAACCAGCTATCCGTATCCCGGCAATTAAATTTACCCGATCGTTAAGTGTGTTGAATGCCTTGCCAGCTCCGAAAGCAAACATCACTCCGCTTACTTTTGAAGACCTGCATCAGGATTACGGTTTTGTATTGTACCGCAGTACTATCCAAGGCGGCAAAAACGGTTTGCTTAAGCTAAAGGAATTAAGGGATTACGCGGTTGTAATGGTCAATGGAAAAACAGTAGGAACGCTGGACCGGAGGCTGAAGCAGGATAGTTTAACCCTTACACTACCCGCCGGCAAAGTAACCCTGGATATTTTGGTTGAAAACCTTGGCCGTATCAACTTTGGTAAATACCTGTTACAAAACAAAAAAGGGATCACCGAAAAGGTGCTTTTTGACGGCAGCGAGGTGCAAGGCTGGAAAATGTATTCCTTACCTTTCAGTAACGTAAAAGCGATCGGGTTTGGAGCAGCAAAACAAAATTCGGGTTCTTCACCGGTTATTAAGCAAGGAAGCTTTAACCTTGACGAAGTTGCAGATAGTTATCTTGACATGGGGCAGTGGGGTAAGGGAGTGGTATGGGTAAATGGGCACAACCTGGGCAGGTACTGGAATATCGGTCCACAGCAAACGGTGTACCTGCCTTCAGAATGGCTTAAAAAAGGACATAATGATATAGTTATCCTGGAATTACTGAAGCCGGAACAAAACCAGGTATCGGGAATAAGCACACCCATACTAAGCCAACTACAGTAACTTAGTTTAAACCATTTATAGATAAGGGATAGTTTTGGTTAACAGCTTAAATATTAATTAGATTAGTCAGGTTAATGCCAGGTCCAATTAATCTGTTAGTACCAAAACACCCTTTCAAATAAATAGGAATGCGGAAAATAGCACTTTTACTCGTTTTATTATGCGGCTTAGTTTATAAAGCCGGGGCTCAGCAAACTATTATACAATACCTATCCGGCGTTGATAAAGATCATACCGTGAACTGGGATTTCTATATCAATACGGGCCAAAAAAGTGGTTCATGGAATAAAATTGCGGTACCATCTAACTGGGAACAACAGGGATTTGGCACTTACAATTATTACAGGGATACTAAAAATCCCGAAGAGCAGGGAAAGTATAAATATCATTTTAAAGTAGCTGCTTCAAATAAGGGTAAAAACGTTTTTATTGTTTTTGAAGCTTCCATGACAGATACCGAAGTGAAAATAAACGGGCAATCTGCCGGCTCGGTTCACCAGGGAGGATTTTATAGGTTTAAATATGATATTACTAAATTACTGAATTTTGGAACCGATAATCTGCTTGAAGTTACAGTTAGTAAAAGATCGGCTAATGAATCCGTTAACCAGGCTGAGCGTAAGGCTGATTTCTGGCTTTTTGGCGGTATTTTTCGACCGGTATACCTTGAGATTGTTCCTCAAGCTTTTATCGACAGAATAGCCCTTAACGCACAGGCAAATGGCGCGTTAACCCTTGATGTATTTACTGCCAATGCCAATAGCAACCATGTTATTAAGGCGCAGGTACAAAAGCTTAATGGGCAACCTGTAGGCAAACCTTTTAATACAAAGGTATCGGCAGGTACGCAAAAAACAACCTTACAGCAACAAATAAATAATGCAGCACCCTGGAATCCCGAATCCCCCTACCTTTATAACCTCGTAATATCTATGGTTGGTACACAGGGCACTGTTCACGTTATAAAGCAGCGTTTTGGTTTCCGTACAGCAGAGTTAAGATTGCAGGATGGATTTTATGTAAACGGCAAAAAGGTTGTTTTTAAGGGAGTATGCCGGCATAGTGAATGGCCGGAATCGGGCCGGGCGCTAAGCAAAGATATTAGCCTGATGGATGTTAAGCTGATGAAGGAGATGAACATGAATGCGGTAAGGATGTCACATTATCCGCCTGATCAGCATTTTTTAGATGTGTGCGATTCATTGGGCCTTTTTGTATTGGATGAACTAACCGGCTGGCAGGCTAAATATGATACGGAAATAGGTAAAAAGCTGGTGAGAGAACTGGTGGTGAGGGATGTAAACCATCCATCAATAGTGATATGGGATAATGGGAATGAGGGCGGCTGGAATGCGGATCTTGATACCGAGTTTTCAAAATATGATCCACAAAGCCGTTGGGTTATTCATCCCTGGGAAAAATTTAATGGTACGGATACAAAACATTATCCTGATTATAATTACGTAACCAATGCTGTTTTATATGGTAAAGAACTATTTTTTCCGACAGAGTTTATGCATGGATTGTATGACGGTGGGCAGGGTGCTGGTTTAGACGATTTCTGGAGCCTAATGCGCAAACATCCTTACTTTACGGGCGGTTTTTTATGGTCTTTTCACGATGAGGGTGTAGCCCGGACAGATAGGAACGGGCAGATAGATGTGCAGGGTAATGCCGCGCCTGATGGCATATTAGGCCCTCACCGCGAAAAGGAAGGGAGTTTTTATACTATCAAAGAAATCTGGTCGCCGGTAGTGATTGAGGATAGTTATATACCGGCAGTATTTGATGGAAGACTGGAAGTTGAAAACAGGTACCTCTATACCAATCTTAATAAATGCTCTTTTAAGTGGAAGTTGGTATCCCTGCCATTGCCTGGCAATAGTGATCTTGATGGTAAAGTTAATGCAGCAGGAAATGTAGCTCCCATTAATCTTGAACCTGGTAGCAAAGGTTATTTGCAGGTTAATTTGCCTGCAAACTGGCGAAATAGCGATGTGCTTTATTTAACGGGCAAGGGGCCGGATAACAAAGAGATATTTACCTGGAGCTGGCCGTTAAAATCACCCGGAAGCGAGCCAGCCAAATTTATTGCTCAAAGCGCCGCCAAACCAAAGATGGCGGAGCAGGATAGTAGCCTGATCATTAATACCGATGGCATCAATTATTTTTTTGACACTAAAACGGGCTATCTGCAAAAGGTGATAACACCAAAATCGGTTATTGATTTAAAAGACGGACCGGCATTGGCAGGTGTGAAACATACGCTTAAAAAGCTAAACCATTATGCCTCTGGTGAAGATTATATAGTGGAGCCGTTATATGAGGGAGGCCCGCAATTTAATGTGAAATGGATATTCCATTCGGGTAAACCTGTTAAGCTTGATTACCAATTTAGCCGACAAGGAGAATTTGATTTTTCGGGGATCACCTTTAACTATCCCGAAGAGCTGATAACTGGGATGCGATGGGAGGGACGGGGCCCGTATCATGTTTGGAAAAACAGGATGAAAGGTCAGCAGTTTGGTGTTTGGCACAAAAATTATAACAATACCATAACCGGTGAAAGCTGGAACTATCCGGAGTTTAAAGGCTATCACGCAGAAGTATATTGGGTTACTGTCGAAAATAAACAAGCTTCCTTTACCGTTTACACTACCCAAAAAAATACCTTTTTGCAAATGCTTAAACCCGCAAAAGCCGCAGGTTCGGGTAACGATAATACTAACCCTCCCTTCCCGGAGGGGAACCTTGGCTTTATGAATACCATTAGCGCAATTGGTACTAAGTTTCAAAGCGCGGATAAATTAGGCCCGCAAAGCCAAAAAAACATACAGTTAAATTATACGCCGGTAAGCGGTAGTTTATGGTTCGATTTTAGGTAATCGGAAATTTTATTTTTTTACAAAACGGCAGATAGCGGGGCATTAATCCTGTTAAAAGCATTAATGCTCCGGAAAATTGAGGCGGTAAGTAAAACCTCCATAATTTTGCCGGGAAGGAATTGCCGATTGGGGAAGGCTACCGCCAATTGGTAACGGCATTAATTGAAGCTAATAGTTAAATGGGGCTGTTAAGTTTTGTAATTGGAATAAATGTTTGTCAATTGTTTTCCATTCGTGAAATCCGGGCTTATAATTATCTTTGCCTTATATTCTACATAATATGTTGTTTGAGCAAATGCGGCAGAAGCCGTTCTTTATATTAGGTCCCTGTGTAATGGAGAGCCAGGAACTATTGTACCAGGTGGCAGAAAAAGTTGCAGAAGCAGGTCAAAAATATAATGTACCTGTAGTATTCAAATCATCATTTGATAAAGCTAATCGTACATCTATACACTCATACCGCGGTCCGGGTATTGGAAAAGGGATGGAAATGCTTCAGAACGTTAAGGATAAATTTGGGTTACCTGTTTTAACGGATATTCATGAGCCATTCCAGGCAGCTATAGTTGCAGAAGTGGTTGACATTCTGCAAATTCCGGCTTTTTTATGTCGCCAAACCGATCTGTTGGTAGCCGCGGCCGAAACGGGTAAAATAGTGAACGTTAAAAAAGCACAGTTTCTTTCTGGCGCAGATATGTTTTACCCGGCGCAAAAAGTGCTGGAAGCTGGTAACAGCCAGGTAATACTTACCGAGCGTGGCAACATGTATGGCTATAATAACCTGGCAGTTGATTTCAGGAATATTTATGATATGAAGGCATTTGGTCATCCGGTTTGTATGGATTGTACCCATTCGGTGCAACGTCCGGGCGGGGCAGGTGGTAAAACAGGTGGCGACCGTACTTTTGTGCCTATGATGGCCCTGGCCGCTAAAGCTTTTGGTGCCGATGGTTATTTCATAGAAACCCACCCTGATCCGGATAACGCATTAAGCGACGGCCCTAATATGCTTAAGCTGCATGATCTGGATGGTTTGATTGCATCGTTAGTATCCTGATAGTGTTTGATCAGCTATTGGAAGTTTCAAAATTTTAACCTGCTGCTTGTAAATAAAATGAACTTATATTTCTGGAAATTCTAAAATCCAGGAAATTATGAACAATGAAGGATATAGCCAAAAGAGTTTTTGATATTGAGATTGAATCGCTGCAACATGTGGCCGGCTTAATTGATGATGAATTTACTAAAACGGTAAATGCCATATTAAGTAATACCGGTAAGCTTATTGTAATAGGCATTGGTAAATCGGGACTTATTGGCAAAAAAATTGCCGCTACCTTAGCCAGCACCGGTACTCCCAGCTTTTTTCTTCATCCGGGCGAGGCTTTTCATGGAGATTTGGGTATGGTTAGCACAAATGATATCGTAATGCTGATTTCTTATTCGGGCGAAACAGACGAGGTACTCCGAATTATTCCATTTTTAAAATGGAATAATAACCTGGTTATTGGAGTAACCGGAAATCCAAACTCAACGGTTGCTAAAAACAGTCACCACCACTTAAATGTTAAAATTGCCCGCGAGGCTTGTCCGCTTGAACTTGCGCCAACTTCATCAACCACTGCCGCTTTGGTAATGGGGGATGCACTTGCCATTGCTTTAATGGAATCGCGTGGCTTTAAACAACATGATTTTGCACGTTTTCATCCAGGCGGAAGCCTAGGGCGTAAATTGCTCACAAAGGTTAAAGATCTTATGCGGACCGATAAACTGCCATTTATTGAGGAGCAGGCAACGTTCATGAATCTGTTATTAAAAATGTCTGAAGGGAGGTTGGGTATGGTAATGGTAGGAGATGCTGCTTATATTAAAGGTATAGTTACCGACGGCGATTTGAGAAGGGCCTTATTAAAACATCCTGATACAGCGACTTTAACCATAGTAGAAATAATGACCGAAAATCCTGTTATTATAGACGAAGACGAGTTTGCAAGCCACGCAGAACAGCTTATGCTGGAAAAAAAAATTACTACTTTGCTTGTAGGTTCAGCACTAAAAAGGTCAATTTCGGGGGTTTACCAGCTCTATAATCCTTAAGCCGGGCAAAAAATAATCCTGCCAGGACCGTGCCGGGATCTACGGAGTCATAAATCCGGCAGGAAGATTCTACATAATTTCTCCAAAAATGGACAGGCAACTGATTAACAATTATAGATATACGCGAAAAGCGAGGATGATAACAAATGACACAGATTTCGTAAATCACCTGGCAATCTGTTAGATACTAAATGGAGCCATTCTTTAACGTACCAGGGACAATGATTGTAGCAAAATTAATTAACTTTACTTCATCTATACTACCTTATAAATGTTTGAACCACCCCCAACTATCCGCATTGCAATAATTGGCCTTGGCTATGTTGGCTTACCATTAGCTGTTGAATTTGCCAGGAAATTCCCGGTAATAGGCTTTGATATAAAACAAAGCCGCGTAGATGAATTAAATAGGGCATTTGATCGTACGCTTGAAACCGATACAGAACTATTAAGGTCGGTTTTGTTACCGGGCAGTACCGGAAACGGGCTTATTTTTACTTCAGATGTTCAGGATATTGCAGATTGTAATGTGTATATTATCTCTGTACCTACGCCCACAGATCAGCATAATCGTCCCGATTTGGGTTTGTTGATAAAAGCAAGCGAATCGGTTGCTAACGTGCTCGTGGCCGGTGACGTGGTTATTTACGAATCTACTGTTTATCCCGGAGTTACCGAAGACGTATGCGTACCGGTGCTTGAAAGGCTATCAAAACTAAAGTTTAACATCGATTTTTTTGCCGGATACTCGCCTGAGCGAATCAATCCGGGAGATAAAATACATACACTTACTAATATTTTAAAGGTAACGTCGGGCTCAACACCTGAGGTCGCCGATTTTATCGACGGGCTTTATCGAACAATTGTTAATGCTGGTACACATAAAGCTCCGAGTATAAAAGTTGCTGAAGCTTGTAAAGTGATCGAAAACTCACAGCGGGACATCAATATTGCCTTTGTGAATGAACTGGCCAAAATATTTAATATTATGGGCATTGATACACATGCGGTTTTAGAAGCTGCCGGTACCAAATGGAACTTTCTGAATTTTAAACCGGGGCTTGTTGGCGGTCATTGCACAGGTGTTGATCCATATTACCTTGCTCAAAAGGCCCAGGAGGTTGGTTATCATCCCGAAATTATATTGGCCGGCCGGCGGCTTAACGATGGCATGGGTACTTATGTAGCGCTTGAGGTTATTAAACTAATGATTAAGAAAGATATCCCGGTTAAAAACTCAAGTGTATTGGTGTTGGGTTTCACTTTTAAAGAAAATTGCCCGGATGTACGTAATACAAGAGTAATAGATATTGTAAGGGTTTTAAGCGAATATGAAGTTTGCTACGAAATATATGATCCCTGGGCCGATCCGTCTGAGGTTAAACAGGAGTATGGGGTACAAACAATTAAGACCGTTGATGGTTTAAAGGGGGGATATGACGCTATAATAGTTGCTGTTTCGCATGCTGAATTTTTTAACCTGAACTATAACTCATTAAAGAAAACCCCATTCTCGGTTATATACGATATAAAAGGAGTGCTCGATAAAGATATTGTTGACGGACGGTTATAGTATTGTCGGAGTTATAAAGTTATATTTGCGTTTTTATGATGCAAAGGGCGATAAAGTTTTCTAATAATTTTATATTTGATTTTACAATAATTTCTAAATTTTTAATTTTGTCAATCATGCCCTAACATTTTTGTAATAGATTGTGCATTTCAATTATCACATTGTTATTTTAAATAAATATGCTAATTTTAGCGGGTGTTGTATACTTCAAGAAGCTCTAATACATGATTCACAGATACGCTACTTTTATAAAAGCAGTGAACCTTACCATTGATTATATTATACTTAATATGAGCATGGTAATTTCTTACTTTATTGAAGACAGGTCATACATTTTTTGGATAAATAACAGGAAATATTTGCCTATCGTTTTAGTTTTTAATTTGATCTGGTTATTGTCTGCCAATATCACCGGTTTGTATGAACATGTTTTAAATAAAGACTCTATAAAAACTTATCGTGGTGTAATAAAAACATACCTGTTGTTTGTAAGTTTTATTTGTTTCACCATTATAATACTTATAGGTACAAAGGCTTATTTTATTACACGGGAGTATTTGTTTTACTCATTAGCTTTGTTCGGCTTTTTGCTGGGATTATGGAAACTGGTATTTCTTACGATCCGAAAGAGTGACAGGGCATCTTTAATTGATACCAGGGCTGTAATTATTATTGGTGGCGGACGTATAGGATCTGATCTTTACAGCTTTTTTAAACAAAACCCCGAACGTGGTTATAGCCTGATTGGTTTTTTTGATGATAATCCCGAAAAAGTAAGCGATAATCATTTGTATTTAGGGGGAACCGATGATTGTATAAGCTATGTGCTGAATAATAAAGTTGACGAGATATTTTGTACACTACCAAACTCAGAAGCACAAACTATTGAACGTTTGATGCTTGATGCCGACAAAAACCTCATCAGGTTTAAATTTATACCTGAGTATTATGACTATGCGAAAAAACCAACCTTTATACAAAGCTTTGGGCATATCCCTGTAATATCAGTAAGACCTGAGCCACTCGAAAACATGCTCAACAGGTTTATAAAACGCCTTTTTGACGTTACGTTTTCGTTATTTATTATTCTGTTTGTTTTTAGCTGGTTATTCCCTATACTCGCAATCCTAATCAAATTGGAGTCAAACGGACCGGTGTTTTTTGTCCAGGAGCGCTCAGGCAGGGACAACAAACCATTTAAGTGTTATAAGTTCCGTAGTATGCGGGTAAATAAAGATTCGGATAAAAAGCAGGCTACACGCGGCGATTCCCGTATAACCAAAACAGGCGCTTTTATCCGTAAAACGAGCTTAGATGAATTACCGCAGTTTTTTAACGTGATATTGGGCAACATGTCTGTAGTGGGGCCAAGGCCACATATGATAAGCCATACACAGCAGTATTCGCAACTGATAGATACCTTTATGGTGAGGCATTTTCTTAAACCAGGTATCACCGGCTGGGCGCAAATAAACGGTTTAAGGGGCGAAACACAAACTACCCAGGCTATGCTTGAGCGTGTAGAGGCTGATGTTTGGTATCTGGAGAACTGGTCGTTCCTGTTGGATATGAAGATTGTTTTCCTCACTTTCTGGAATGCGTTAAGGGGCGAGAAGAACGCGTTTTAACATGGCTGTGTTTCACGATCAGCTAAATCGTGCGATGGAATTATCTACTGTTCCTAAAAAGATCATATCTGTTGTTCCGTCCCAAACCGAGCTGTTGTTTTATTTGGGACTGGATGCCAGTGTTATCGGCATTACTAAATTCTGTATCCATCCGGAGGAAAAAGTTAAAACAATAACCAAAGTAGGGGGGACCAAACAGCTGAAGATCGATCTGATCAGATCTTTAAACCCCGACCTTATTATTGCCAACAAGGAAGAGAATGAACGCGGTCAGGTGGAAGAATTAATGAAGATATGCCCGGTTTGGATAAGCGATATCCATGATCTTGATACAGCACTTGAGATGATCCGGAGTGTGGGTTTAATAGTCGGCCGCAGGGAAGAAGCAAAAACTTTATGTAATGATATAAGCCATGGTTTTAGCACTTTGAGCTTACCCGGTTTAAATCTTAGAGTAGCCTACTTCATATGGCGAAAACCCTACATGGCAGCTGCTAAAGAAACTTATATTGATAGCCTGCTGCAAAAGTGCGGCCTGATTAATGCCTTTGCAGCAAACAGGTATCCTGAGGTTTCTGCAGAGGAACTGGTTAGGGTTAATCCAGGTTTGGTGTTTTTGTCATCTGAACCTTATCCATTTAAGCAAAAACATATTAATGAATTTAAACAGTTGTTGCCAAAGGCGAAAATCATTTTGGTTGATGGCGAAATGTTTTCCTGGTATGGCAGCCGGTTACTATTGGTGCCAAAGTATTTAAAAGAGCTGATAGAAAAACTTGCTTAAGATTATTATTTAGTACCCATTGTATTACTTATACACTAACATGGGCTAAATAATCAAACGTTATTGCTTGTTTAGCTTTCCGTTTACAATCCTGTCTGTATAATCCTGGATAAAAGCTTTACAATCAAGCACACCCTTGTTCATTTCGGGGTTTAGTGTGCTATTCGCCAGGTTTTTTTCTAAACCTTTATCAGCAGCCGTAAATATTCCGGTAATTGTTTTTCCATCAAATAAATAAATATAATTGCCCTGCATAAGCTGGTAAATATTGCCTGGCGAATTTATTACTCTTGGGGTTTCGGCGGGTACATTATTGATTAAACTTCTGCCCCATGATCGGATAGGTTTATTATAGCCTATCAGATCAACTAATGAAGGGTATATATCCATCTGTGAAGCAA
>NZ_JBFUKZ010000042.1:0-24567 GCF_056400585.1 Mucilaginibacter sp. P5_A6
GATAAATTTAGAGCAGGTAACCATCTTAAACCTTGCCGGTGAAGTGTTTTCTGCCAATTTATTGCAGGGGCTGGATGCTGCTAAGATGGAAATTAGAAATTTATACGGGCCATCAGAAGATACCACTTACAGCACCTTTTACAGGCTTAATGGCACAGAAGAAATTGTACCTATTGGGAAGCCTATAGCGAATACGAAAGCTTACATTTTAGATCCGGATTTAAACCTGGTACCCTTCAATGTGCAGGGACAAATTCATTTATCAGGGGAGGGACTAGCTAAAGGTTATTTGAATAAGGAAGAATTAACCTCCTCGTGTTTTATCGATAATCCGTTTGAAACCGGTCAAAAAATGTACCGTACCGGCGATTTAGGTAGATGGATGGCGGATGGAAATATAGCGTTCGATGGCAGAAACGATTATCAGGTAAAAATACGCGGATACCGTATTGAACTGGGTGAAATTGAAGCGGCAATGGAAAAACACGATGCGGTTAAAAAGGCGGCGGTTATTGTAAAAACGATATCAGGTGCCGAATTTTTAACGGCTTTTTATACTTTAAAAAATCCGGCAGAAATATATGAAATAAAAGCTTTCCTTGAATCTTTCCTTCCGGGATACATGGTGCCAACCTATTTTAAGTATTTGGACGAAATGCCTTTAAGTCCTAACGGGAAAATTGACAGGCACGCCCTAAATGTAATTGAAACTACGGGATCCGAAAATATTGCTTTTGTGGCACCGGGAAATGAGTTAGAGGAAAAATTATTAAGCATTTGGCAGCAGGTTTTAGGCGTTTCCAAAATTAGTATGGTGGATGATTTCTTCAGCATAGGCGGGCATTCGCTGAAAGCCAGCGAGCTGATTTTTCAGATTTACCAGGTATTAGGAATACGACTGGATTATAAAAACGTGTATGCCAATAGTACAATTCAAAGTCTGGCTCAAATAATCCATTCGCAAAACGCTCCGAATTTTCCGGAAATCCCTTTGGTACCCAAACAAGATCATTATCCGATATCACAAGCTCAAAAGCGCTTATGGATGGTAGATCAGATGGAAAATAACCAGGTTGCTTATAATATGCCCGGTGTTTTCATATGGGATGGGGAGTTAAATAAACCGGCTCTTGAGTACGCGTTTGAAGAATTGGTTAAACGACATGAAAGCCTGCGGACCGTATTTATTTTGGTAAATGGCGAACCTCGTCAGCAAATACTGGCAGCGGCATCATTTCCTGTTAGTTTGGAAGAAATGGATTTTTCATCGGAGCAAAATTCTCGGGAAAGTATGATAGCGCTGGTTGAAAAGGATATCAATACGAGTTTCAACCTTGCTGCAGGTCCGCTAGTGCGTATGAAATTAATCAAGCTGGGAACCGATAAATTTGCGGTTTACCTGAACATGCACCATATTATTTCTGATGGTTGGACGGTTAAAGTGCTGATGAATGACGTAACGGAATTATATCGTTCTAAAGTAGCTGGTATTCCTCATAATTTGCCAGAATTAAAAGTTCAGTATAAAGATTTTGCAGTCTGGCAGAATAATTACCTGACTTCACAAACAGAAAAACATAAAGAATATTGGCTTAATCAGTTTTCGGATGAATTACCGGTGCTGGATTTTCCGGCAGATTTTTCCCGCCCTGCTGTTAAAACCTATAACGGAAATACGGTTTACCTGCAACTGGATAAGTCAGCAGTAGATTCCTTTGAAACCTACTGCAAAACAAATAAAGTCACTTTAACCACTGCTTTAATAGCAAGTGTTAAATCACTTTTACATATCTATACTGGTCAGGAAGACCTAATTGTTGGCACGCCTGCAGCAGGGCGGGAGCATCCTGATTTAATACATCAGGTTGGTTTTTTTGTAAATACGCTGCCCATCAGAACCCGTTTTAACGGTAAAGAAAGTTTTAGTGTTTTGTTGCAAAAAGTGAAGCAGTTGATGCTGGATGCGCAAGAATATCAGGCTTACCCAATGGAAGATTTGGTTGAAAATTTATCCCTTATGCCGGATAGAAGCCATTCCCCATTATTTGATGTGCTTGTTTCTTTATTGGAAGAAGAGCATGAGTCATTCAATTTGCCGTCCCGCATCAGTAAGTACGATTTTTCATTTCAGTTTAGAAAGAATTTAGAAGGACTTTTACTGGCTATAGAGTACAATACAGATTTATACTTCCCTGAAAAAATGGAGCGCATGCTGATCCATTTCAGTAATTTGATATCAGCAATAGTAAACGGAACCGATCAGGCAGTTAATCAGCTGGATATATTAAGTCCGGAAGAAAAAAATAGCCTGTTAAATACGTTAACAGATACAGTTACAGATTACCCCAAGAATACCACGATAATTGATCTATTTGAAGAGCAGGTTAGCAAAACACCGCACGCCATTGCGCTTGATTTTGAAGGTAAAATACTCACTTACAATGAGTTAAATATAAAAGCTAACCAGTTAGCAAATTATATCGGTAGCCAGTATACCGTATTGCCAGATACAAAATTAGGAGTACTGTTAGAGCGTAATTCAAACATGATTGTGGCGCTGCTGGCTATCCTAAAATCTGGCGGAACATACGTGCCATTAGATCCGGCTTATCCGGTTAGCCGATTGCAATACATTTTGGAAGATACTGACGTGCTTGTGGTCATTACAGAGGGCGGAGAATTGTATAAGCAATTGAATGGAGAAACCATTCAATTGCTGGATTTACAGGAAAAGGCTGCAGAAATTGCTGCTTACAGTACAGAAAATAACCTGAACCAAAATGGACCCGAAGATCTGGCCTATATCATGTATACTTCCGGCTCTACCGGGCCGCCAAAAGGAGTGATGGTGAAGCACCGTAACGTAGTCCGTTTGGTGAAAAATACAAATTATTACGATTTTAAAGAAGGTGACAGGCTTTTGCAAACCGGGGCTTTAACCTTTGATGCAACCACCTTTGAAATTTGGGGCATGTTGTTAAATGGCGGTCGCTTGTATTTGATATCGCATTTCAGCCTCATGGATACACAGTTGCTGAAAAAGAACCTGCATGAAAATCAAATTAATACAGTTTGGTTTACAGCCTCCTGGTTTAATCAATTGGTTGACATTGATTTAGAGGTATTCAGTAAGCTTCAATTTTTATTGGTGGGCGGAGATAAATTGTCGCCAAAACACATCAATAAAGTAAAAACGGCTTTCCCTGATTTAAAAATTATCAATGGGTACGGACCAACAGAAAATACTACATTTTCCATATGTCATCATATAAATCGGTTTTACGAATGTGATATCCCGCTGGGTAAACCCATTGCCAATAGCACCGTTTATATTTTAAATGAAACCGGCAATTTAAGTCCGGTTGGCATTAAAGGTGAAATTTGTGTTGGGGGAGACGGGCTAGCTCGTGGTTATCTGAATCACCCTGAGTTAACGGTTGAAAAATTTATCGATCATCCATTTGAGCCAGGCGAAAAGCTCTATAAAACTGGAGATTTGGGTCGTTGGTTAGAAGATGGTACTGTTGCTTTTATGGGAAGAAAAGATTCCCAGGTAAAGATTCGGGGCTATCGCATTGAAATGGGCGAAATAGAAAATACGCTATTAAGTCATCCCGCTATTGGAAAAGCGGTAGTTACAGTAGCTAATTGGGACGGATTACAAGATGAGATCCTGGCTTATTTTACATCTTCCAATCCACTGGATGGTGCTGCGTTGAAAACGTATTTATCTCAACGGTTGCCTTTATACATGATTCCTGCTCATTTTATCCAGTTAAATAAAATACCGCTTACGGCAAACGGAAAAGCAGATTTAAGGGCATTGCCTAAGCCGGAGTTGCTGCAAAATATTAATCAGCAACAATCTGCTTTCGACACTAAAGCAGAAAAAAAGCTCGCCGAACTTTGGGAAGAGATACTAAGAGTGAAGGTAAATGGTCCTCACGATGATTTCTTCGAAATGGGCGGTCACAGCTTAAAAGCAATGCGTTTGCTAGCGGCTATTCATAAAGAATTCCAGGTTCAGATTGAGCTAAGAACTATTTATCAGCATCCGGTACTGCATACATTGGCAATGCAAATCGAAAATGCAGAAACCGGAGTTACAAACCAGATAAATCCTATTCCTTATCAGGATTCGTATGAGTTATCTTACACTCAAAAAAGCCTTTGGACTGCGGTACAATTTGGGCATGAGCAATCGGCGTATAATATTGCAGGAGCATATCTTATCGCTGGGAACCTTAATAAAAATGCTTTGTGTAAAGCGTTCGAAGAGGTGGTAAAAAGACACGAAAGTCTGCGAACAAATTTTGTATTAATTGACGGTGAACCCCGCCAGGTAATTCATAATCCGGAAGGATATCCGCTGCAGGTTCAAATTTCTGATGTACGGGCGGTAGAAAACCCCATGGCTGCTGCTTTGAAGATTATAGATGAGGAAGCCAAAACGGCTTTTGACCTGGAAAAAGATCAGCTTATTCATTCCCGCTTGTTACGGATTAACGATTCGGAATACATTATTTTCATGAACATGCATCATATTATTTCTGATGGATGGTCGATGGATGTTATACTTTCAGAACTACTTGCTGCTTACCATGCTTTTAGTAACAATACACCGCTTGCTTTGCAACCACTTTCTATCCAGTACAAAGATTACGCTGTTTGGCAACATGCTAACTTACAGGGTGAAAATCTGCAGAAACTGGTAGGTTACTGGAAGGGTAAATTAGGAGCTAAGCAGCCGATCCTAAATTTACCGTTTGATTTTGAAAGACCGTTGAACCCATCTGATAAGGGTGATACCCTTGAATTTATCATCGATGAACAGCTTACTGCTCAATTAACGCAACTGGGCAGGATTAATAATTCCAGCTTATTTTCGGTTCTGCTCACATCGTACAATATTCTACTTCATATACTTACCAAGCAATCTAAATTTATTTTGGGTACTTCCGTAGCCGGACGAACAAATTATGAGCTTCAGGCACTCGTTGGTTACTTTGTCAATATAATACCTGTTCAGGCAGAAATAGAAAGCGCACTTACATTCAACCAGCAGCTTCAGCAGCTTGATGCCGGTTTTAAGGATGATATGTTTCATGCGTTACTTCCAATTGATGTGCTGTTAAGAGAATTAAAACCTCAAAGGCACCCCGGAATAACGCCTTTATTTCAGTGGCGTTTCGTCTTCAATGATTTCGCGAGCAGCATTACAGAACTCAACGCCCAATTAAACAGCGGTACTTCTCCGTTAAAAATTTCAAATATAAATCTGCCTAGTTTGGGAGCTAAATACGAAACAGATTTCCGACTAACCCGTGATGGAAATATGCTCACAGGAAGTGTAGAATTCAGGCTGGATCTGTTTAAGCGGGCTACCATCGAAAAAATGGTTAACAGTTACCTGGACCTGCTGAAAAATATCATTGAAAATCCGGATAAAACAATCAGCCATTTGGAGAGCCTGATGAATCAGAAAGCGGTTGACCAGCAAAAAGAAAAGCAAGCAAAGTCTCTTAATAAACTCAAAAGCATCCAATCAATAAGCCTAAAATAAGCTCTGTCATTTATACATCATTCCATGTTAGAAGTAAATCAAGGGATGAGTTAAAGGCATATCAATCAAGATTTAATAAATCATCAATCAATGAATACATTATCAGGGTACCGCATTTCACCGCAACAACGCCGTTTTTTAACGGTGTATAACCATACAGCAAAGCTTAATTCTCAATTGGCTTTTACGTGCGATGAAAACATTAATACCGATAAATTAAAAAAAGCTATTACCGGCTTTTTTGATAGTGATGTTATTTTTAAAACCACCTATCATCAAATTTCAGAACCGGCCAATGCTTTGCAAATACCCGGCAATAAAACCTTGATTAAATTTTTGGATCATCCGGAAGAAATCTCAAGAGATGAAGCCCTTAGCGGACTATTGCAAAACGAAATTAATAGGGAGATTAATGTATCCGAGGGGCCGCTTATTTGGGTAAAGTTAGTGAGGCTGCAAAATAGGGAGCTATTGGTTAGTATTACGCTGCCCGCTGTTACCGCCGATTTACGAACGTTAGAAATTATAGCGGAAAAAATATTCAGGGTCTATGAAAACGGTGCTTCAATTAAGGAAGAAGAAGCGCTAAGCTATTTACAATTCGCTGAGTGGCAAAATCAACTTTTGGAAGAAGAAGAAACCCAAGAGAGCCTGAAGTATTGGCGCAACAAAAATGTAAGCGGCTTAAACCAATTCCTGGCTTTTGATAAGGATATTGATACTAAAAAAGAATTTGCATCTGCCAGCCATGTATTGGATATAAAAAATAGTTCTTCCGCTTTACTAAAGAAAAATTTACCGGATTATTCATCCGAAGAAATTTTGTTTGCCTGTTGGAATTTGCTTTTATGGCGCCAGTTTGAAACTACCGATTTTGTTTCAGGCTACGTACATTTTTTCAGGGAATA
Organism: Mucilaginibacter sp. P5_A6; assembly: GCF_056400585.1. NCBI lineage: Bacteria > Pseudomonadati > Bacteroidota > Sphingobacteriia > Sphingobacteriales > Sphingobacteriaceae > Mucilaginibacter > Mucilaginibacter sp. P5_A6. The sequence goes on from NZ_JBFUKZ010000042.1 coordinate 6,472, forward strand.
TGAAGAATTACAATCACTTTGTGGCTGTTGTTGTAGAACCCTGCCGTCCCACTGGAAGTGGGATAAAACCTGGCTTTTTAAGGATGCACTAAGCCAGGCAAAGCAGGAAATCGAAACCATAAGCAGCCACAAAGAAGCCTTTGAACACCATGTTTTTTTCAAAGCGGAAATAAAACCAAATAAGCCCTATACCATTCCTTATAGTTTCGAATACGCTGAAACTAGTTCAACCACCCTCGCCAAATCACAACAGTTTACCCTAATCCAGACCGCTTCATTTACCGAGAATATCAAGCTGAAACTGGTATGCAAGCAAGTAAACGAAACCATTTCCATAGAACTGCAATACAATGCAAATGCGTTTAAAACGGAAGCGGTTTTATTTCTGGCAGATGCTTTTGAAAATATTTTAAACGAGGTTATTTCAAATCCTGATAAGCCCATACTTCACGTGAGCTTACTGAGTGATTCMTATAAAACAAAACTTCTGAAAGAGTTCAATCAAACTTCTCAACCGCAGTACTCTTTTGATACGGTTAGTCAGCTTTTTGACAAAATGGTAGCAACTTTTTCTGCTCATGTGGCGGTTGTCGCCGGAGAAAATCAGCTTAGTTATCAGCAACTTGATCAAAAAGCGACCCGGTTGGGGATGCATCTAAAAGAAGTTCATGGCGTTAAAGCCGGAGATTTGGTTGGCGTTATGTGCCGTAAGAATGAAAACCTGATGGTCGCATTAATGGCGGTTATAAAATCGGGTGCGGGGTTTGTACCCATCGATCCAGCTAACCCGGAAGAACGAATCAATTTTATACTAAAAGATAGCGCCGTTTCGGTATTGCTAAGTGAAACGGTTTTTGAAGAACGGACAGCTTCGCTTCAAATTCCGGTGTTATCGATAGATAATGCTCCTGAATTTATAATCACAGAAGCAGTTTTGAACCAAAGATCTGCCGAAGATGTTTTATATGTTATCTATACTTCGGGTACAACGGGCAAACCAAAGGGTACTGTTATCCAGGATAAAGCTTTACTGAATTATGTGTCCTGGTTCACAGATTCTTTTAAAATCAACGCAACAGATAGTTCTATTTTACTGGGATCTTATGCGTTCGACCTGGGATATACCAGCATCTGGGGAATGCTGCTGAACGGTGGAACGCTGCACCTCGTTAATGATGAAATGGTTAAGAATCCAGATTCGTTAATCGATTATCTTGTCGAAAACGCAATCACTTTTATAAAAGCTACTCCCTCGCTGTTCCATACGTTAACCGCTTCCGCACAATTTAATACGCTAGGTAAAAGTACTTTACGTTTAATCTTGTCAGGAGGAGAACCAATTCGTCCGAATGATTTGGAGAAAATAATTACGGTAAAACCTGAAATACGCCTGGTCAATCATTACGGACCTACCGAATCAACAATCGGAACCATAGCTTATAAAATTGATAACAAGCAAATTGCTGAATATGCGATGTATCCGGTTATCGGCAATCCGATTACCAATAATTCGATTTATATAGTAGACGAATCGTATGCGTTGGTTGCTCCCGGAATCGATGGAGAAATCATGATTTCGGGTAAGGGTTTGGCTGCCGGATATTTAAGAAAGGAAGAGCTCACAACCGAAAAATTCATCGCTGATCCCTTTAATCCAGGGCAAACGATGTACAAAACCGGCGACATTGCCAGGTGGATGCCTGATGGAACCATTCTGTTCAGGGGCAGAAGAGATGACCAGGTGAAAATACGGGGCTACCGGGTAGAATTGGAAGAAATTCAAAAGGTAATGCAATCCCTTACCGGCATCGATAGTACGCTGATCGTACCACGACCATCAGCAGATTACGGATTAGAACTGGCTGCTTATTTTATATCGCAGGAGAAAATAGATACCGCGGAATTACGGACGGCTTTACTGGAAATTCTTCCGGATTTTATGGTTCCTTCATATTTCGTTAGTCTGGATAAATTCCCTCTTACTGCAAACGGGAAGGTTGATAAAAAAGCCTTGCCTGATCCAACACTGCTGAAAACTGAAAGCAAACATACGGCTCCGCATACCGAACTGGAAAAAAGTCTGGCGGTGATCTGGGAAGAAATTTTAGAATTTGAAAATATCGGTGTTCACGATGATTTTTTTACGGTGGGCGGTCATAGTTTAAAAGCGATCAAACTGGTTACCCGATTATCAAAAACGCTGGATATTAAAATCAAACTGCAGGATGTTTTTATTTATTCTACCATATCCAAACTTGCCGCTTTTCTTCATGAAAATAGGGTGGTTAAATTTGCACCGATCTCCGTTTTGGCCAGTCAGCCTTATTATGATCTTTCGCATTCACAGCACCGCCTTTGGATTTTAAACCAGTTAGAAAATGACCAGGTTGCTTACAATGTACCAGCCGCTTGTATTATTGAAGGGAAACTGGACGCACAAGCATTTAACAAAGCTTTTGTAAAAGTAACCGAGCGCCATGAAAGCTTACGTACCACCTTTATTGCGATTGATGGGGAGCCTAAACAGCAAATACATACACCCGGTGAGCTTTCATTTGAGGTTAGAAATATCGATTTCCAAACAGATTTAAACAAAGAAGAAAAAGCTCAAAAATTTGTAGAAGCGGAAGCTAATAAGCCGTTCAATTTAGAAGAAGGTCCGCTTTTACGTGTCCATTTATTGCAACTGGAAGCTGAGAAATATGCCTTTGTATTTAACATGCACCACATTATCTCTGATGGATGGTCTATTGGTGTACTCATTGAAGAAGTTTTAACGCTTTACCATGCCTTTAGTCATAATGAAGAAAATCCGTTACCGGCATTAACCATTCAGTACAAAGATTTTGCAGCATGGCAAAATCAGAGACTTCAAGATGAAGAAGTTAAGCAGGCACAGGCTTACTGGTGGGGAATGTTTAAAGATGAATTCCCGGTTTTAGAATTTCCTGGAGATTATTCACGCCCCGCTATTCAAACCTATAATGGCGATCAGGTAGACCTGTTGTTGGATAAAACTTTTAGCGAAAAATTAGTTCAGTTTAGCCAGGAGCAATCTACTACCTTATTCATTACCCTGTTGTCATCGGTTAATGCGTTGCTTTATCATTACACGGCGCAGGAAGATATCGTAATTGGTACACCGGTTGCCGGTCGGGAGCATCCAGATTTGGATAACCAAATTGGTTTTTATGTAAATACATTGCCGATACGGTCGCGTTTTAACGGTAGAGAATCATTTGCAATGCTGTTGCAAGGTGTTAAAGAAAACATGCTGAAAGCGCAGGAGCATCAGATATATCCGTTTGATCGGCTGGTAGATGACTTGAATTTGGAAAGGGATTTGAGCCGATCTGCTTTATTTGATGTGATGGTTTCACTTTCTAACCCGGACACCGCTGCAAAACAGTTCGAGAAATTCAAAGACATTCAGGTTTCAGAATTTACCATCCCATCTACCATCAGCAAGTTTGATCTTTCTTTCGATTTTCAAGAAACGAAAGACGGAATCAAGGTTAGTATTGAGTACAATACCGATTTGTTTACGCCTTCCCGGATGGAAAGAATGTTGAGGCATTACCAAAAAATGCTAAGTGAAATTGTTCAAAACGCCAAACTTCCATTAAATGAGGTTGATATTTTATTGCCTGCAGAAGTAAAGTTGCTTTTGGAAGATTTTAATGATACCATTACACCATACGACACCGAAAAAACAATTGTAGCAACCTTCTACGAACAGGTTGAAAAAACACCGGATACTATTGCGGTATCATTCGGAAGCAAATCAATAACGTATGCAGAGCTTAATGAACAGTCAAATCAGTTGGCGCATTATTTAAGTGCCCAACTTTTATTATCTCCCGATTTACGGATAGGATTACTGTTGAATCGCTCTGAAAAAATGCTGGTTGGTGTTTTAGCGGTACTTAAATTGGGTGCAGCGTATGTTCCTATTGATCCGGAATACCCGCTCGAACGGGTTGAATATTTAATACAAGAGAGCGGTATTGATATTTTGGTAACTGATTCTGTAGAAATGCTCGATAATTTATCAGTTTCTATAAAGGTGATTAATTTGCATGCGGTTCGGAATGAAGTAAACAATTGCGTAAGTAGTAACCTCATCAATCAAATCCACGCAGATAACCTGGCATACATCATCTTTACTTCAGGTTCTACCGGAAACCCGAAAGGTGTAATGGTGAATCATCGCAATCTGAGCAATATAGCTAATTCATGGCGTGATGGGTATAAATTGAATGAGTTTAGCCCTTGTTTATTGCAGTTAGCCAGCATTTCTTTTGATGTTTTTATGGGAGATTTTTGTCGCTGTTTATTAAACGGCGGGAAAATGGTTGTTTGTCCCGGTGATTTTAGAGGTGATCCGATTGCTTTATATGAACTGATCGAACAGCATCAAATCAATATCCTGGAGACAACGCCAGCCATTATACTTCCTTTAATGCATTACATTCATGAAAATAACCTGGATGCATCTTTCATTAAGCTGCTCATTTTGGGTTCTGATAGTTGTTTGGTTGAAGATTTTAGATGGTTATTGAAATCATTCGGAAACCAAACGCGGATCATCAATAGCTATGGTACTACAGAGACCACCATCGATTCTTCTTATTTCGAATCACCTGTGTCGGTGCTGCCGAAAGAAGGCAATGTGCCCATCGGAAAACCGATGCACAATACCAGTTATTTTATTCTGAATAACAATAAAAAGCTTGTCCCGGTAGGTGTAATTGGCGAATTATATATCGGCGGTGCGGGAGTTTCTAAAGGTTATTTAAACCGTGATGAGCTGAATGGAGAGCGTTTTATTCAATTACCATTATCTGTTCATTCCCAAATAGTTTATAAAACCGGCGACAGAGCTTGTTGGCTTCCCGATGGTAATGTTGCCTTTTACGGTCGTAATGATAACCAGGTTAAAGTTAGGGGATACCGTATTGAGTTAGGGGAAATTGAAAATATCTTGTTGCAGCATCCCGCAATAAAGTCGGTTGCTGTGCTGGCAAAACCCGATCAGGATGGGCATAACCGTTTAATAGCTTACTGTTCACTTAACGATGTGGAAGCTATTGCAGACATAAAGGAAAGCATTAAAAGCAAGCTTCCTGAATACATGGTTCCTTCATTTTTTATGATTTTAGACAAGCTGCCGCTTACGCCTAACGGTAAAATAAATCACAAAGCCTTACCAAATCCGGATATTAATGATTTGAGAAATCAGAAAGAATTCAGTGCTCCGGTAACTGAAACGGAGAAAAAACTGGCTGCAATCTGGGAACGGATTTTAAAGATTGATTCTATTGGAAGCAATGACCATTTCTTTGAACTGGGCGGACACTCGTTAAAGGCCACACAAGTAATTACACAGGTTCATAAAGAGTTTGGCGCATCTATACAATTAAGAGATCTCTTTACGAATCCTGTTTTAGCTGACTTAGCGCGTATAATTGATGCTAAAGAGAAGACAGCTTTTGAAAAAATAAGGCGGATTCCTGTTGCAGACTATTATCCTTTATCGGTAGCACAAAACCGATTATGGATTCAGGATCAAATGCAAGAAGGTTCGGCGGCTTATAACGTTACCGATGCTTTTGAAATGGAAGGGAAGCTATCCTTGCCAGATTTTGAAAATGCATACAAAGAGGTAGTTAACCGTCATGAAAGTCTCCGGACCACTTTTATGGTTCATGAGGGTGAGCCCCGCCAAATTATTCACGCTATTGATAGTAAGGAATTTAAAGTCACTTATCAGGATTTAAGAGACAAGCCTACTACGTTAGAATTAGTTCAGATAATGGTTGATGAGGACTCAGCAACCATTTTTGATCTGAAGAAAGGACCGCTTATCAAGGCCACGTTATTACAGCTTACCGATGCACAGCAGGTGTTTGTGCTAACCATGCACCATATTGTTTCCGATGGCTGGTCGTCAGATGTGTTCTTGACAGAACTGATGAAACTCTATCATGCTGGCATAAGTGGTTTGCCAAATCCACTGCCCGCTTTAAATATACAATATAAAGACTATGCTGTATGGCACCGTAACTTGTTAAGCGACGCCAACCTGGAAACACTGCAAAATTATTGGCGCAATCACTTTGCAGGTGAAATTCAAACGCTTAATTTATTGACGGACAATCCTCGTCCTAAAGTGAAAACTTATAACGGAAGCACGACAACCATAGATTTTGGTGAAGAGTTAAGTCAGCAACTTCAATCTTTTTCTAAACAGCATAGTTTGAGTTTATACATGACTTTGTTAGGTGCAGTGAAGGTTTTGCTACACAAGTATACCGGTCAGGAGGATATTATTATTGGGTCGCCAATATCAGGACGTGTGCATAGTGATTTAGATGCACAAATAGGTTTTTATGTGAACAGTTTGGCTTTGCGGTCAAATCTTAATCCGAATCAATCTTTTGCCGATTATTTACAATCTCTGAAGAAAACGGTTCTTGATTCTCAGGTACACCAGCTATATCCATTTGAAAGTTTGGTTGAAGATCTCAAGCTGGAATACAGGTCAAACCGGTCACCGGTTACAGATATCTGGATGCAATTGTATAACCAAGAAGTGGAAGCAAATTCAGAAATACTGGGAGGGTTGAAAGTAAAGGAGTTTAAAATCAACCATACTTTCAGTAAGAATGATATCACTTTCAACTTCGTTAACAATGCCGGATTAGTGAGTTTGATTACGAATTATAACACAGACCTATTTGAAATAACCACCATTTCAAAAATGCACGATGATTTGATTTTGCTGACCGATAAACTAACAAAAAATGCAGCATTGAAACTTTCAGAAATTGAATTAGCTGCAAAGAATGAAAGTGATGCGTTTTTGGAAACCATGTTTAACCTCCAGTAAGTGATTTTCATGTTCACATTTTCCCATCTTCCTTTTCAAGCCGAACATTCCTTTTTTCATCCAGAACGCAGTGGTGGGATTTCTATTTACAAAAACCATTTAAAACATTTTTGATGATAAGTAACAAACGCGTAGGAATCATTGGCGGTATGGGCACTCAAGCCGGCGCCAGCCTGTTCCAGAAATTAATTGATCTTTCCCCTGCCGACAATGATCAGGAGTTTATGGAAGTATTAATCCACAGTAATTCACAAATTCCGGATCGTACCAAAGCAATTGTTTACGGCGAAGAATCCCCGTTAAGGGAAATGACCCGCTCTATTGATCTGATGAATAAATGCGGTGTAGAACTGCTCTTACTAGCGTGCAACACCGTTTATTATTACTATGATGAGTTTGTAGAATACGCAGATGCCACGGTTTTAAACCCAATACACTTATTAAGGGAGTACGTTATGGAGAATGGATATGAAAAAATAGGGATTCTGGGAACCACAGGAACCATGACTGCCAATACGTTCGGCAATGAATTAAGGCAATATGATAAAGAAATTATTAAACTCGATTCCTGGGAGCAAGAAAACCTGTTTATGGAATCCGTTTACGGAAAAGACGGTTTAAAATCATCAACTATTTCTCAGGAAGCGATTGATAAAATGCACATTGCTGCCAGCTTGTTAATTAGTCGCGGTGCCGAAATTATTGTAGGTGGCTGCTCTGAGATATCCTTTGCTCTAAAGCAAGATGATATACCTGTGCCATACATCGATACTATGGATTTGATGGCGCAGAAGGCAATAGAGGAATGTTATTATAAAGAGAAAGTGTTGAGTGGAGTGTTGAGTATCAAGTCATGACTTACAACTTAGAACCCACAACTCACAACCTACAACTCACAACCCACAACTTTTAAAAAAAATAWAATGATTCATATCGAATTTGGAAAGAAAGTGCAGCAAGCACCTTTGAAAATTGCAATAGAGGAGGTAAACCGTGCGATTACTTATGACGATCTAAATAAACAAAGTATCGCCCTGGCATCTATTTTAAAGAAATTTGGTGTAAAGAAAGAAACGGTTGTTGGTGTTGTGCTGCCTTCCGGGATTAATTTAGTTACCTCGATTTTAGCAACTTTCCGTGTAGGGGCTATTTACTTACCGGTTGATATTGGATTTGCACCTAAACGACTCGCTGATATTTTTGAACAGTCTCCCTGCGAGCTTATCATCAGCTGTACAGATTTGGAAGAAGATGTAATTTCTTTAGTCAAAAATTTTAGTCCGGAAACACAGCACATTATTTTATTAGGGGACGATGAACCTTTTGTTCTGCAAGCCTCGGGCTTAGAATTTAAAAGAGCTGTATCTTTGGTAAATTTACAAATCGCTCCGGATGAAGTGCTTCAGCCAGACGATGCCAATTATATATTTTATACATCCGGTTCAACCGGAAAGCCCAAACCTATTTTAGGCTGTCATAAAAGTTTAAGCCATTTTATTGCCTGGGAAATTGATGAATTTAAACTGGATGAACAGGTAAGGGTTAGTCAGTTAACACAATTCACGTTTGACGCATCACTTCGGGATATTTTTGTTCCACTTTGCGCAGGAGGTACTTTATGCATTCCACCAGCGGAGGTAAAATCTAACTTCTCCAAGCTGATACAATGGATAGAGCATTCGGAAGTTACATTGATCCACACGGTTCCGTCTTTATTCAAACTGATCACTAAAGAATTGCAGCAATCGGAAACGAAAGAACGGTTTAACAAACTCCAATATTTCCTGCTGGCTGGTGAATCTCTTTTCGCTAAAGATTTGATGAACTGGAGGGAACAGGTTGGTGAACATGTGGAGGTGGTGAATTTATACGGTCCGTCTGAAACAACGATGGTTAAAACCTACCATCGGATTAAAGAAATTCCATTAACCCCATCAGAAGGTATTCATGCAGGTAAACCCATCGCCAATACATTTATTGCCATTTTAAATAGTAATAAGCAACTCTGTAACATTGGCGAAAAAGGGGAAATTTATATATGTACTCCTTTTAAAACCAAAGGCTATTATCGTAATCACGATTTAACTAACCAGGTTTTTATTCAGAACCCGTTGGTAACTGATTTTAAAGATATTGTTTATAAAACCGGTGATTTAGGACGGTATTTGAAAGACCGCAGCATCGAAATTTTAGGACGAATAGATGATCAGATTAAAATAAATGGGATTCGTATAGAGCCCGAAGAGGTTAGAAAGCCCATTTTGGATATATGGGGCGTAGAAGAAGCCTATGTAACAGGTTATAAAAACAACGATAACCTGCACGAGCTGGTTTGTTACTACACCGGTATAGAAAAAGACGATGCCGCATTCAGAAAGGACCTGATATCAGAACTGAATGAGAATATGATTCCGTCTTATTTCATCAGGCTCGAGGAGTTTCCTTTAAACAGCAATGGTAAAATCGACAAAAAAGCATTACCTAAACCCGAAGGATTTTTGGTAAAAGAAAACGATTATGAAGCTGCTGTAACCGGAACCGAGCAAAAGTTAGAAGAAATTTGGAAGGAAGTGCTGGGCGTAAACCGTATCGGCAGAAAAGTGTCTTTCTTTAATTTGGGCGGAACATCATTAAAAGCTACCCAAATTGTAACCCGTATTTTCAAAGCTTTTAATGCGCAAATAAGCATCCGGGTTATTTTCAGTTATACAAGTATTGCCGAACTGGCAGCATTTATAGATAAATCAACTAAAGGAGGGTCCGAAGAAATTAAGGCAATTCCAGAAGCTGAATTTTATGCGGTTTCCCAAGGACAGAAACGATTGTGGATTTTAACCCAGCTGGAAAGTGATGCAGCTGTTTACAATATGTCGAGTGTGTTTGTCCTTACGGGGACATTAAATATCGAGGCATTGCAAAACGCTTTCAGTAGGGTAATCGAACGGCATGAAATTTTGCGCACCACGTTTATCATCCAGAATGATGAAATAAAGCAACGTGTGCATCCTGCCAAAGAAATTAATTTCGATCTACCGTACCTGGATTTAAGAAATGATGCAGATGCTGCATCAAAAGCAACAGAGATTTCTACTTCAATAGCTTTGTCTTATTTTGATTTTGAGCGTGGACCTTTATTGAAAGCAAACATCATCCAAGTAGGTGAAAACCGGTATATGTTGCCTTTTACCATGCATCATATCATTTCGGATGGCTGGTCCATGGAGGTTCTGATTAAAGAACTGTTGTTCGTATATCAATCTATTGTAAATAATACTGCATTAAATCTTCCGGCATTAAAAATTCAATATAAAGATTACGCCTCCTGGCAGAGCGGGCAGTTACAGGGTATAAAACTGGAGCAGCATAAAGCGTATTGGCTGGATAAATTAGCTGGATCATTGCCAGTATTGGAGCTGCCTTATGAAGGTACCCGCCCGGCTCTAAAAACTTTTAATGGCGCAAGTAGTACCCATGCGTTTGATGAGGAATTAATTAAAGATTTTAAAACCCTGTGTCAACAAAACGGTACCAGTTTGCACATGGGTTTACTGGCTGTAATGTATGCGTTGTTTTACCGGTACAGCGGACAAACAGATTTTATTTTGGGTTCTCCGTCAGCCGGGCGTATTCACCAGGATCTGGAAAATCAAATTGGGTTTTATGTAAACCTACTTCCTTTACGCACCGTATTTGAGCCCACAGATTCTTTTATCGCCCTTTTGGCAAAAGTAAAAGATACCACGTTGGGCGCTTATGAACATCAGATTTATCCGTTCGACAGGTTGGTGGAAGATCTGCAGCTTGCCCGTGAAATGAGCCGTTCGCCCTTGTTTGATGTAGCGGTAATTCTTCACAATACCTCGATCAAAGAAAAACAGCTGGATGAAATTGCCGGACTTTCTATTGAACGTTTGGAGCCTGAAACCACATTGAGTAAATACGATATGCAGGTTAATTTTTACGAGCAGGGAGATGGTTTAACGCTTAATTTGGAGTACAATACCGATCTTTTTAGCAGTGATCGCACCGCACGAATGATTCAGCACATGAATCAGTTCATGCAAAATGTAACCGCTAATGCCAAAAAAAGTATCAGCGCGGTAGATATTCTTACCAGCGAAGAAAGGCATGCACTTGTGTACGATTGGAATAATACAGTAGTACCTTATTCGCATGAAAAAACTATTCATCAATTATTTGAGAACCAGGTTCAGATAAATCCTAACGGGATAGCTGCCGAACAAAACGATGCACAGCTAACCTACCGGGAACTGAATGAACAGGCTAATCAACTAGCCAGGCATTTATTAGAAAACGGGTTGCAAAATGGTGATAATGTAGCCATCATGACTGACCGGAACTTGAACATGCTGGTTGGAATGCTTGGTATTCTGAAAGCCGGTGGCGCCTATGTGCCAATCGATCCGGTTTACCCGATAGACAGACAACTTTATATCTGTGAAAACTCTGCAATTACCTTATTAGTTGCAGATCGTCATTACCCGGTTATAAATGAATTACCTAAGAAAGTGCCGTTCATAGTGATTTCCGCAGCTATTCTTTCCTCTTATTCCAAACATAATTTTGATTTTATAAGTAAATCCAGCCAGGATCTTGCCTATACCATTTATACTTCCGGATCTACCGGCAGACCAAAAGGTGTTATGATAGCGCATCACTCGGCGGTAAACCTTATTGAATGGGTTAACAAATCTTATAAAGTTGATAAAAAAGATCGCTTGCTGTTCATCACTTCTATGTGTTTTGATCTCTCGGTTTATGATATTTTCGGAATGTTGGCTGCTGGTGGTACGGTGGTTATGGCAACGCAAGATGATGTAAGGGATGTTGCCCGCCTTAAAGGTTTGATGATGGATAAGCAGATTACCTTCTGGGATTCTGTGCCTACTTCCATGAACCATCTTATTGCCGGATTGGAAGATGATAACGACGGTTATGTTCAAGATTCGCTTCGGGTTGTGTTTATGAGCGGCGATTGGATTCCGGTGGATTTGCCTGGACGGATTAAAAAATATTTCCCTGTAACGGAGGTAATCAGTTTGGGAGGCGCAACCGAAGGTACCGTATGGTCAAATTTTTACCCTGTTAAAGAAGTAAAAGAAAGCTGGACGAGCATCCCGTACGGAAAACCTTTGGACAATAACTTTTTTTATATTCTGGATGAATCGTTAAATCCGGTGCCGCAAGGTGTTCCCGGTGAGCTATTTATTGGTGGCGCAGGTGTTGCCCGTGGCTATGCGAACGATCCGGAAAAAACTGCTTATTCATATATAAATGATCCTTTCAACCAGTCGTTAGGTGGAATGATGTACCGCACCGGCGATTTAGGGCGCATGTCGCCAGATTGGAACATGGAGTTTTTGGGAAGGAAAGATCATCAGATAAAGATCAGAGGTTTCCGTGTTGAAATTGGCGAAGTAAATACCACTTTGGTCCGAAATGAATCTATCAAAGAAGCAATTGTAGTTGCCAAAGGCGAAAAGAATAACAAGTTTTTAGTCGCCTATTTTACCAGTATTTTGGAACTAAAACCAGAGGAGCTACGGACTTTCTTGTTAGAGTTTCTTCCAGATTACATGATCCCCAGTCATTTTATCCAATTGGATAAAATGCCGTTAAATGCCAATGGTAAAGTAGATCATAAAGCACTTCCCGACCCTAAAGACTTAGATTTTATAAAAGGAAGAACGTTTACAGCTCCAGTAACGCAAACAGAAATCAGGTTGTTCGAAATTTGGAAGCAGGTTCTAAATCTCGAGCAGATAAGTATTACGGACGATTTTTTTGCGATTGGAGGACATTCGCTAAATGCAACCCGGATATTGGGCAGAATACATAAAGAATTTGGAGTACGCATGGAGCTTAGAAACATGTTTATTTATCCAACTATCCAAACAATGGCGCCGATCATAGAAAGTTCATTAGAAAAAACTTTTCAAGAAATCACGCCGGTTGAAAAACAAGAATATTACGAATTATCGCATGCGCAGCAACGGCTTTGGCTGGTAAACCAAGCAGATAAAAATGATCTTGCTTACAACATTCCAACGGCTTATGAACTTGATGGAGATTTAGATATTGATGCATTCGAAAAATCGTTCATGACCTTAATTGAACGGCATGAAGTTTTGCGGACTACATTCGTTTTACACGAAGGGCAACCTCGTCAGCGTATTTCTGAACCCGGTAAAAATGGTTTTAAGGTTGAGCAATTTGACATCACCTTATCTCCGAATGTACACGAGGAAACACGAAAGTTAGCAGAAGCCGAAATGCCTTTCGATCTGGAAGAGGGTCCGTTGTTAAGGGCTAAAATTATAAAGCTGGAAGCAGCAAAATACCTGTTCCTGTTTTCTATGCACCACGTCATCTCTGATGCCTGGTCTATGGGCGTTATCATCAATGAAATAACGCTGCTTTACAGTGCTTACAGCAGGAACGTACCTGTTTCATTGCAGCCGCTTGGGGTTCAGTACAAAGATTATGTATACTGGCATAAAAGCCAGCTTAATGAGCAGCATATAAAAAACCACGAAAACTATTGGAAAAATCAGTTTAAAGGAACGCTATCTGTATTAAGCCTGGAAACAGATTTCGAACGCCCGATTGTAAAAACGTATAACGGCAACGTTCTCCTTCACACCATTCCACATCAAATTTTTCTGGCGATTCGTGAACTATCTGATAAGAAAGGTATATCGCCTTTTATGGCTTTAACAGCGATGGTTAAAGCGCTTTTATACCGCTATACCGGGCAGGAAGATATCATCATTGGGACGCCGATTTCTGGTCGTGATCACTATTTGCTGGAGAACCAGATTGGTTTTTATGTAAATACGCTGGCACTGCGAACTGTTTTTAACGGCAACGGAACGTTTAATGAACTTTTAGAAGATGTTAAAAATACTATCCTTGGTGCTTTTGAGCATCAACTTTATCCGTTTGACGAATTGGTAAATATGCTGCAATTAAAAAGAGACAGAGGCCGCAGTCCATTATTCGATGTGGGTATTGAATATCAAAACATGGGCATGCAGGAGGAAGAGGTTAAAGAGCTTAACGGAATCACCCTTAAATTATTTAAAACAGCAAATAAAATTAGCAAGCTCGATCTTTCTTTCCGATTTTTTGAAAATGAGGGGCAATTAAGCTTGGCTTTAGTCTACAACACAGATATGTTTCTTTCAGAAAGCATTCAATTGCTCTGCGACCGGCTCATGATGATCCTTACAACGGTTATTGAAAATCCGGATGTAAGAATTGAAGATATTCCATTAGCTGATACAGAAAGCAACGGTTTAATGGATGYTAATGCGGTCGGTGAGTTTTTCAATTTCGATTTTTAAAATAGGAGTAGTCTTGAATCTAACGTCTCAAATCTCAAACGGCGAAACCCTCTTGAGTTCGATGTAAAAGCAAATAACTACGAAAACTCTTTTGTAATGAAGATAGATAGAACAAAATATACAAACAGCAGTTACAAGCCCTATTACGAATATTGGGAGCAATTTTTAGCTGATGATGGGGATGTGCAGACTTTTAACTTTTACCAGAAGAATAACGGAATTCTTACTCAAAAACCCGAGTTGGATGTGCATTCATTTGAGTTAAGTGATGCGGCGGTAAATGAGCTAACCTGCTTGGTAAAAGAAAGTGATTCTGGAATTTTGGTGGTTTTGGCTACTGTTTTTAGCTTGCTGTTGCAAAAATATACCCATCAAAAGTGGATGGTTATTCATACACCATTGTTTAAAGATAATCGTGTTCAAAACAAATGCGAAAATTTTACGCCACTTGTCTTAAATCCTAAGCAAGCTCATACCCTAAGAGAGTTTTTGGGCGAAGTAAAGAAAACCGTTTCTGAAGCGTACAAGTATCAAAACTTTCCGCGGGTACTGTTAGGTAAAAACCAGGCAGAGGTGTTTCAATCCAATATTCTGATGAGTTTCGATAACATTCATCACTCTGCTTTGGAGATTGCGTCTGAATATGATTTGCATCTAAACATCGAAAGAACAACTTTCGGAATAAAGTTATCCGTCTTTTTTAATCCGATGCGTTTTGAGAAAGAGTTTATCCAGCGCATGGAAACGCACTTCGATAATACGATAGGGTACTTTTCAAACCTGAATTTCCCGATAAGTGAAATTGATATTTTACCTTCCGAAGAGCGCCGGCTGCTGTTGTTTGATTTAAATAATTCGCCGGCTAATCCTGAAAAAGAAAACACGGTGCTTGGCGTTTTTGAACGGATAGCCTTAAGTTATTCCGATGAAATTGCGATTGATTTCGGTGAAATTAAATTAACCTATCATTCGCTTAATCAAGACGCAAATAAGCTGGCAAAACAGATCAGAGATACGTATCAAATTAAACCGAACCAGGCAGTCGGAATTTTGCTCCCACGTTCTGAGAAGATGATTATTGCGCTTATTGCCATCTTAAAATCAGGAGCGGCTTTTTTACCAATCGATGTTAACTATCCTGCTGACCGTATTGCGTATTTGCTGGAAGACTCTGGAACGGCCTTATTATTAACTGATTCGTCTGTAAATACGGCTTTGTTAACTGATTATTCTGGTGCGTGTATTTATCTCGATCAGACATCGGATGAGGAAAGTTTAGAGAATCTTCTTCCAATCAATAAGCCAGCAGATTTAGCATATATTATTTATACTTCCGGATCAACCGGGAAGCCAAAAGGAGTGGAGTTACAACATGATAATTTTATCCACTACATCAGCTGGGCTAACGATTATTATTTCTGCGGACAAAAAGAAATATATTTTCCGCTTTTTACTTCACTGTCTTTTGATCTTACCATAACTTGCATTTTTACCACTTTGCTTCGCGGCGATACGCTTTTTGTTTATCCCGATAGCATGGAAGCGGCGGCTATTCTTGAAGATATTTTTGATCCGGAAACAGCTATCAATGCGGTTAAGTTAACTCCTTCGCATATTAGCCTCGTAAGTCATCTAAACTTACAAAAAACCAATATAACCCATCTAATTACAGGCGGAGAGGCGCTTACCACTCCGCAGGTTAGGTGCCTACAAACGCTCAATCCGGCTATTAAAATTTATAATGAATATGGTCCAACAGAAGCWACCGTTGGCTGCATAGTAAAAGACGTGCTTGATGCGGAACATATAACAATAGGTAAACCGATAGTTGATACCCAAATTTATTTGATGGATGAGTACGAAAACCTGGTTCCATTTGGGATAAAAGGTGAGATAGTAGTTGGAGGTGCAGGTATTGCCCGGGGATATTTGAATAAACCCGAACTCACTGCCGAGAGATTTATTGCTAATCCTTTTTCACAAAAAAAACTTAAAATTTATAAAACAGGGGATATCGGCAGACGGCTTCCAAATGGCGAAATCGAATATTTGGGTAGGTTGGATAACCAGGTAAAAATCCGGGGAAACCGAATTGAATTGAGTGAAATTGAACATGTTTTAATCAGTTACCCACAAATTGAAGAAGCATTAATTACGGTTAAGGAAGACGCCGGATCAAAAGCTTTAGTAGCTTATTTTATGGCATCCACCAGTTTAAAAGCAGAAATTTTACGTCAGTTTTTAATTGCGCAATTACCTGATTATATGGTGCCCTCGTACTTTATTCAATTAGATATCTTCCCGTTAACAACCAACGGAAAGATTAACAAAAAGGCGTTGCCCAATCCCGATAAAGCAGATCACACATCGGCATACAATGCTCCTTTAACTGAAAAAGAAGAAATAATCCAGAAAGTATGGACACGGGTTTTAGGTCGGGAGAGGATTAGCGTGGATGCGAATTTCTTTGTAATTGGCGGTGATTCTATTAAAGCGGTACAGATTTCATCCTTATTATATCAAGAAAGCCTGCAGATTAGAGTATCAGATTTATTAGCAAATCCGACAATTGAAAGTCTGGCATTACTGGCAAAAGATATTTATGAAGCCGCACCACAGGGTTTTATAAGCGGAAAAGTTCCGTTAACACCCATACAGTACGACTTTTTTAAATCGTCACGGAAGTTTCCGGAGCATTTCAATTTTGCTTTATTGTTTAAACTGGATAGAGGGACCAAAGAAAGTGCAATCAAATCTATTTTCAGCAAAATTCAGGATCACCACGATGCATTAAGAATAACGTTCGATTTATCTGGTTCAGAAGTTACTCAGATAAATCACGGAGCCGATTATGGATTTTATTTGGAAGTGGTTGATTTACGGGAAGTTTTCGATGAGAAGGAGGCTTTAGAAAAGCATGCCGAAACTATTCAATCAAGTTTTCAATTGGCGAGCGGACCTTTAATGAAACTGGTATTGTACCGTTTTCCGGATAGCGACCGACTGTTAATTGTGGTACATCACCTGGTAATGGACGTAGTTTCCTGGCGGATAATTTTTGAAGATATTACCACTTTATTCCAACAATATCAGGTAGGTGAGGTGTTACGTTTGCCACTCAAGACGGATTCATTTAAAGACTGGGCGCTGCAATTGCAATCGTACGCTAATCATCCCGACTTTCTAAATTCAGAAACGCCTTATTGGATCCGGATTGCACAAGAACCTAAACAAATTATTCGGACTGATTTTGAACCTGAAGTATCCCTACTGGAAGATTCTGAAAAATTTGTATTCACACTGGAGGCAGAATATACCGAACGTATTTTGTTTGCTGTCAGTGAGCGCTTTAATACAGAAATAAACGATGTTTTATTAACGGCACTGAGCTTGGCTGTAAAACAAGTGTTCGGCATCAATAAGCTGTTGCTGGATATGGAAGGTCATGGTCGTGAAGAAATAACCGAGCTTAACATTACCCGCACTGTCGGTTATTTTACATCTACTTATCCAGTTTTTATAGATAGTTCGGTTCACGATGATCTGGAAAATCAGCTGCTGGCTGTAAAAGCGATGCTAAAAAAAGTGCCGTTTAAAGGCATTGGATATGGACTTTTGAAGCATTTATCCCCTACAAAATATGCGGCTGAAGTAGAGGTGAGCCCGCAAATCTGCTTTAATTATTTCGGTCAGTTTGATAGTGATATTGATCAGCTAGCTATCCCCATGGCAACGGAACCAACCGGGCACACACAAAATACTAAAGAGTGGAGGCATGGTTATATTTTTTACATAACGGGCTATATAGAAAAAAACGAACTCGTAGTGCGCATTGAT
>NZ_JBFUKZ010000043.1:0-13587 GCF_056400585.1 Mucilaginibacter sp. P5_A6
TTTTTTGCGCCAAACGCAACCAACTACTTTTGACCAGGCCCTGCAGGGTAAAGTTGCAGGGGTTGTGGTTCAACAAGTATCGGGTCAGCCTGGTGGCGGGGTATCTATTCAAATACGTGGCGTGTCGTCAATAACCGGCTCTAATGCGCCCCTGTACGTAATAGATGGTATTGTTATTCCACCGGTGGGTGATCCCGGTAACGGTTCAAATCCGTTAAATGCCATCAATCCCGCCGAAATTGAATCAGTAGACTTTTTGAAAGATGCTTCGGCAACGGCCATATACGGTTCGCAGGCAACCAATGGCGTAGTTGTTGTTACTACAAAAAGGGGCAAAGCCGGACCACCGCAGATAACTTACGATTTCTATACCGGTTACCAGGAAATACTCAAGCGGCTCCCTACGGTAGATTTGCAACAATTTGCTACTTTTATTAATGCCCGGGCCGTTGCCTGGGGCTTTGATGCCAGGCCCGAATTTGCCAATCCTCAATATTTAGGTAAGGGTACCGACTGGCAAAAAGAATTATTCCGGAAGGCCCCGATGATGAATCACACGCTTACTATAAACGGCGGGGATGCCAGGACCCAATATTTATTATCAACCTCATATTTTAACCAGGACGGGATAGCCCTTGGATCTAATTTTAAAAGATACTCCCTAAGGCTTAATTTAGATAACAAAACCACTGACTGGCTAAAAATAGGGACCAGCCTTCAATTGGCGCATATCAACGAAAATGTAAATTCAACCGCCAGTAATGTAATCGGCACCGCGCTAAGCATTACTCCCGATGTTCCGGTAACAAACGGTGATGGTTCCTTTGGTGGTGTTACCGACCCCAACGGTTGGGTACAACCTGTTGCCAACCCGGTGGCATTGGCAAAAATTATAAAAGACCAAAAAAGAAGGAACCAGATATTTGGCAACGTATATGCCGAAATACAATTTACCAAAGACCTATCGCTGCGCAATGAACTATCCGGTAATTTCGATTTTAATACCGAAGACAGGTTTTCACCAACTTATAGTTTTGGTAAAGGTACTCCCAGCCCTAACTACGGTTCCTCTGCTGCCGGCCAAAATTTTTATATTGTAATACGCAATTTTTTAACTTATAACCATAATTTCAAGAAACTTCATATCGATGCTTTAGCAGGGCATGAATCGCAGGAGAACACTTTTGAAAATGTTAGCGGTGCGCGAAGGAATTTTCCTTCAAACAATGTGCAGGCGATTAATGCGGGGGATGCCAGCACGGCCACAAACTCAGGCGATAATTCACAATCAACCCCCACCGGCGGCTCTGCACGGGAATCCTGGTTCGGGCGTTTGAATTTTTCATGGGATGACAGGTACCTGCTCACCGGCAATATAAGGAGCGATGGCTCTTCAAATTTTCCCACCAACAATCGTTGGGGTACTACCTATTCGGGTGGGTTTGCCTGGAAAATTAATAACGAGACGTTTTTAAAAGGCGTAAAATCTATAAATGAATTGAAGCTGAGGCTTGGTTACGGGCTAACCAACAACCAGGGCATACCGGGCAATACTTATGTAACCCAACTTGCATCGGTTACAAATGGCTTATCAGGGACCGCGCAGTTTCAAAACAATTTGTCAAATCCGTCTGTGAGGTGGGAAAAAACCGATTATTACAATGCCGGGATCGACGGATCGTTTTGGAATGGGCGGTTAGGCTTTTCATTAGACGTTTACGATCGCGAAACAAAGGACCTTTTGCTACAGGTGCCGCTTCCGGCATACTCTGGTACTGTAGCGGGTTGGGGCCCGGGATCCATGCAGGCGCCTTTTGCCAATGTCGGCTCGCTAACCAACAAGGGGGTCGATTTCCAAATCAATTCTACCAATATTACTTCTAAAAATTTCAGTTGGAAAACCTCTTTTACCATATCGCGAAACATCAATAAAGTGACCTACTTAGGTGCCGGGGGAACTGATGCTAACCTGAGCCAGAAATCATATGTAATTAACGATATCATTGAAAAAACAGTGGTGGGGCAGCCCGTTGGCGAATTTTATGGCTACGTATTTGACGGGATTTTTGCAAAGCCATCTGATCTTCTAAACCATGCCCTGCCTGCTAACGCAAGTGGTAACCCTTATCCGGTTTCTCCGGCGGGCGGTGGTATCTGGTACGGCGACCGTATGTTCAAGGATTTGAATGGCGACGGTATTATCGACTCCAGGGACCAAACCTTTTTGGGTTCCCCGATCCCGAAATTCCAGTATGGTATCAATAATACATTTAACTACAAAAATTTTGATCTGAATATTTTCTTCAGCGGCAGTTATGGCAACAAGGTGTTCAATCAAATGGCCATACAGCAATCCGATCCGCAAAACCATACTACCTATTTTACATCGGTATTAAATTATGCAAAACTGGCTATGGTTGATCCTGCCGGCTCTTCGTCCGATGTAAATAATGTATATGTTACCAACCCCAATACAACAATTGTAGGCGTGAGAAATGACAATACCAACAGCAATAACCGTCCTAATAGTTTGATGATCGAGGACGGATCGTTCCTGCGGTGCAAAAATATCACCTTAGGTTACCGTTTGTCAGAAAGTCTTTTATCAAAAATATCTGTGCGGTCTGTCAGGATATATGCCAACGTATCCAATGCATTTATCATTACAAAATATAAAGGCATGGATCCCGAAATCGGTTCGTGGAACCCGCTTCAGGCAGGTTGGGACAGCGGTTATTACCCGCAGCCAAGAGTATTTACTATTGGTGCAAACATAACCTTGAAATAACAAAACGATCACCGATTAAAAATATATGTTTATGAAATCAATTCACAAAATTATCATCATCCTGCTATGTGCGGCAGCAGTGGCCGGATGTAAAAAGAGTTTTTTGGACCGTCCGTCCAACTCGCAGATAAGTTCTCTTAATTTTTACAAAACCACCTCCGATTTACGCCTGGCAACGGCAAGCCTTTACGGCGGTTCGATGTGGTTTCAATGGAACAATGGTGCCATGATACCATTTGGCGACGTATTGAGCGGCACCGGCAGCTTTCAGTATAGTAACGATTTAGTACAGCTTTTTACACGCACTATTACCGCGCAAAATGGTCTTGTGACCAATGGCTGGGTCGGCTTGTACAATGTTATAGCACAATGTAACAGCGTTATCAATGCCATACAGACCCAGGCTGCTCCGTCTATTTCGGCGGCAGACAAAAATGCGGCCATAGCCGAGGCGAAGTTTGTTCGTGCCGTGGCTTATTATCATTTGGCGGTGTATTGGGGGGCAGTGCCAATTATTGAAGATAACAGCAAACTGATAAAAGATCCGCTGCTTCCTCGTAATATTGTTTCGGATGTGTATAAATTCGTTGCTAAAGACTTAACTTATGCAGCGCAAAACCTTCCTAAAACAGACGAAAAAGGCCGGGTAACTACCTGGTCGGCGCAGGGGATGCTGGGCAAGGTATATTTAACGATGGCAGGTGTAGGCAAAAGCGGCTCACGCGACCAGGCTTTGCTTGACAGTGCCAAAAAGTATGCGGGCAATGTGTGTAAAAGCAATTTAGATTTGCTGCCCAGCTATTATGACCTTTTCAAGGCGCAAAACAACGATAACCCTGAGTCATTGTTCGCGCTTCAATGGGCCGCTGGTGTAGGTTATGGAGGTGGCAATGCTATTCAACTTTATTTTTCACCAAGCGCAGATATACTTCCACAAAAACAAGGTGGATGGCAAGCCTTACAACCAACCTATGATTTATATCGGATGTATTCTGCTAAGGATACGGTAAGGCGCAAAGCCACTATTATGCTGAACGGAGATTTTTACCCCGAATTGAATGCTGCCGCCGGTGGTTATAAGGCAACAGGTACGGGCCTGAAAAAACACATTATTGGCAACGATAAAGACAACAATTCGCCAACAATGGACGGATGGTCATCCCCCGAACATAATGCAATCCTTAGGTTGGCCGATGTGTATTTGGTATATGCCGAAGCTATTTTAGGCAATAATAGTACTACAAGCGATGGTGACGCCTTAACTTATTTTAATAAAGTGCGGGCAAGGGCCGGCGTGGATATTGTGACTGCAATAACCCCGGCTTTACTGCGCACCGAGAGAAGGGTTGAACTTGCTTTTGAAGGACAATATTGGATAGACCTGGTTAGGTATTCTTATTATGACCCGTCAAATGCTGTGCAGTTTCTTAATAATCAGGATGCCACTCACGGCCGGATTTCGTTTACTTATGACCCTGTAACGCGTAAGGCCACAAGGGATACTACTGCCACCCCAATTACGCTTCCGGCAACTGTCAATTCATTTACGTTGCCGGTTCCGTCATCTGAGGTAACCAGCGACCCTAAATTGGCACAGCCACCGGTACCTTACTATTAATTAAAACATTTAAAATATTTTGTTATGAAAAAGAAATCATACTTACGCCTGTGTTTTTTGCCGCTTTTGTTTATGATCGTGGCTTTATCACCGGCTTGTAAAAAGAATGCAGATGGCGGCAGCAGTGCCCCTCCGGTTATCGCGGCTATTAGAAGTTATGTAGCCTCACCTAATGATACGGTTTTAAATAGCGCCGTAGCAAAAGGTCAATGGGTGGTAATAACCGGGCAAAATTTGCAAAATGCAACCCAGATTTATTTTGACGGGGTTCCAGCCTCTTTTAACACTGCTTTATTTGCCCCCGGCAGTGCTGTGGTGAAAATCCCTAATATAGATTTTGGAAAAATTGATACTGCCAAACTGTATACGGTAAAATATGTTACAGGAGCAGGTTCAGCAACGTTCGCTTTCAAATTAGGCCCGCCGGCGCCAACTATTAGCGCCGTATCCGATGTGTTTGCCGCCCCCGGCGATTCGGTTTATCTGTACGGTTCCAATTTAGTATTGGTTCAGCAGTTTTCATATGGCGGAACCAAAATTCCAAAATTTAACTCGAATGCCGATGGCACCTCTCTTGGTTTTCTGATGCCGGCAACAACATCCGACAAGTTTATCATAGTAACTACTAAGTCTGGTACTGCCCGGGATACCATAAATGCAAAGCCAATCATTAGCGGCATTTCCAACGCTAATGCCAACGCTGGTGATTCGGTTTATGTTTATGGTACGTACCTTAAGACTATCCAGTCAATTTCTTTTGGCGGTGCTACTATTACAAATTTCACAGAAAGTCCACATGGCGCTTATGTTAAGTTTTCGGCTCCAGATAGGAATAGCTACTCCAGTGGGCCAGTGACCATTGTTACCAGTTATGGAACGATTTCTACTCCTTATAAAGTAAATACTCAAAATGGCGTTACTGATGGTCTTTTAGCAAATTTTGAGTGGGGTGATAATTTTGGTTATGCCTGGTGGGGAGATGAAAAATTGGCTTTCGGCCCTGTGGCCGATTTTAATGGTTCGATGGGAACAAATAATACTATGTATATATATTTTGATTCTCCTGTTTTAGATGGCGGTGCAAGTAAGTACGCCCCATTGGGTAATTCTAATACGGGTAATCACTGGGTACCTGTGGCAAATCTTACAGATCCTCCTTCACACTGGGCCCTTCAATTTGAAATAAGTGTGGCTCACCCATGGAATGGAGGTACGCTTTATATCAGAACTGAATTTGCAGGTGACAGTTATGTTGCGCGTTATGAGCCATGGAAAATTCCTGGTTCAAATGTTACCAAAGCTTTTAAAACGAAAGGTTGGCAAACCGTAACTATTCCTTTATCTGACTTCAGATTGAAAGTTGACGAATTAGGGGATGGTGAATCAATTACTCAAATAAGCCAATTATTAGGGCCTACTGGTGCGAATAGTTATAATATGACCCTTAAAAATTTCAGTACTTCGCCAACTGCAACTGGTGTTTATGCAGCTATTGACAATATTAGGTGTGTGAAAAATTAAATAATATAAAGCCCACGGCAGCATATCGCCGCGGGGCTTTTTAAGTAATTAAAATTAAGACAAAATGAAAATTAAGTATTGTTTTACAATATTGATATCTCTTATTACAGTTATATCTTTATTCTCCTGTAAAAAAACGAAAAATCCGGACCCGCAACTAACAGTTAGCGTACCCACCATAACTTTTACGGGTGACGGGGGGACCCAGGACCTATCCGTTTCAGCTAATGCCGATTGGAGCATCAGCAATCCTGCTTATTCGTGGTTGCAATTAAATACAACAACAGGCAAAAGTGGCAGCACTGTTATTCATTTAACAACATTATCAGAAAATGGCACAGGGGCAAGCCGCTCTGGTGTTTTATTTATAAATTGTTCCAACGGCCAGGCAAGAAGGGTGACAGTTACCCAGGCCCCCAACTTATATCCAGGCTATAATACATCGCCCATAGCGCCAGACATGACCGGAATGAGCAGTAATGCCGTGCAGCTGGCGGCAAAAATGCGTACGGGAATGGGAATAAATTTGGGCAATACCATGGAATCGCCAAACGAAGCCGACTGGGTGAATAGTAAAGTTACCGAATCGTATATAAAATTCGTAAAAAGTTTAGGTTTCAAAGCTGTACGGCTTCCCTGTAACTGGGTTTGGAGCCATTTAAGTGACCGGAGCAAGGCAAAAATTGATCCTGCATGGCTTGCGCGGGTGAAAGAAGTGGTTGGATGGTGTGTGGCTAATGATATGTACGTGATGCTGAATGCTCACGGGGATAGTGGCTGGCTGGAAAATAATGTCAACGCGTTAAAGAAAGATTCTGTTAACGCGATGGAAAAGGCAATTTGGGAGCAAATTGCTACAACTATGCGTGATTTTGATGAGCACCTTATGTTTGCCGGCGCAAATGAACCTGCGGCTGACAATGCCGGGCAGATGGCCATACTTAATGGTTATCATGAAACATTCATTAAGGCAGTTCGCTCTACCGGAGGCAGAAACAGTAACCGGGTGCTGGTTGTGCAGGGGCCTCACACTGACAGTTACTTAACTTCTGATCTGATGACTACTATGCCTCACGACCCGACACCTAATCGTATGATGCTTGAGGTACATAGCTACTCGCCTGCTACATTTACCATAGTAACCGATGGAGATGTAAGTTGGGGTAAAATGATTTATTACTGGGGGGCCGGGAATCACTCTACTATTGAGCCCGAGCGCAACGCTACCTATGGAGAAGAGAGTCAGATGATTACCGAATACGGAAAGATGAAAAAGTTTGTTGATCAAGGTATCCCTGTGATACTGGGTGAATATGCAGTCTGGAGGCGGACTCCTGGCCTCGATAAGCCTACTCCTAAGGATCAGGATATGCACAACAAGTCGGTGGATTACTGGACAACTTTTTCGACCAAAACTATGAGAGCGAATGGTCTTTTACCATTCTGGTGGGAGATAGGTTTTATGTTAGACAGAAAAAACAATGTGATAAAGGACCAGCGCATGTATGATGCCCTTAAGGAAGGATATAAGTAAAAATTAATGTTGGATTAAAGCTTTGCCGGAATAACGGTACTGTGAACAGATTACACAGTACCGTTTTTCCGGTGAGCTGAACTTTAAGTTAAACTAACATAAATGAACAATATTATAAATATGAAAAACAGAATTCAGGGGATATTTTTAGGTTTACTATTCCTGGTCTCATTGCCTTCTTTTTCCTGTAAGAAGAAAGAGGTTGAGACTCAGTTCACTGTTTCTTCCTCGCAAGTTGTTTTTGAACCCGAAGGAAGTAGTTCTGATGTTTCTATAACCGGCAATGTTAATTGGACAGCAGCAGCCAGCATCTCACTTCCATGGTTAACGATAGGTCAGTCATCGGGAGGTCCGGGAAATGTTACTCTTAAATTAACCGCGAACGCTAACAACACGGCGGCTACCCGCGAGGCGATAGTGACTATCACCGCTTCGAATGGTAATGCCAGGCGAATTCAAGTTACTCAGCCAATTAATGAAGATTTAGAAGCAAAATTTGCAAATGTTTCGCCGAAACTTCTCACCAATAATGCGAATCCTTTATTAGATTTTATGTTTACGGCCGACCCGACAGCTGTAGAATACAACGGAAGAATTTATGTGTACGCCACGAATGATCATCAACAGTATGAGCATGTAGGAAAGGATGGGAAAAATTCATACGAGCATATCCGTACACTGGTCATGATGTCTTCCGATGATATGGTCAACTGGACTTATCATGGCCTCATAAATACAGCAAAGCTGGCACCATGGAGTCAGAATTCCTGGGCGCCTTCCATTACAGCCAGACTGGAAGCAGACGGCAAAACGCACTTCTATTTGTATTACTCCAATGGCGGTGGTGGCTCAGCCGTGCTTACTTCCACATCTCCCGTTGGCCCCTGGAAAGACCCATTAGGAAAGAACATAGTCGACCGCTCTGTCCCCGGTGTGGATGTCGGTGCTCCATTCGATCCCGGAGTTGAGATCGACGGCCAGGGTACAGGCTGGCTGGTTTTTGGAGCCGGAACGCCAAAAACAAAATATATGCCGGATAATGCCAGGATTGTCAAATTAGGAGCAGATATGATCAGTTTGGCCAGCAGTATTTCTAAGATACCCGCTCCTTATTTTAATGAGGCCAGCGACCTTAACTTTATCAATGGAATCTGGGTTTATAGCTATTGTACGAGTTGGGATGAACGCACGGTATGGCCTTATAGCAATATTGCTAAACCAACTGCATGCAACATATCTTATATGACGAGTAAAACACCCTTAAATCCGGATAGTTGGAAGTATCGTGATAATTACTTTAAGAATACTGGTGACGTTAACGTGGGACCTTTGACAAACAATCACACTCACGTGTTCAAGTTTAAAGAGAAATATTATCTTGCCTACCATGCCATGTATTTACAGGATTATTTTAACACCAAGGGTGGTTTTCGTAATGCGGGTATCGAACCAATACAGGTAGATGAAGGGAGTGATGTGACTTTCCCCATGGTCAGCGCAACTTTTAAAGGCCCCTTACAACTTAACCTATTAAATCCATTCGTTCTTCAGCAAGCAGAAACCACTGCAGGCACTTCGGGGCAAGTCCAGTTCGAAGCTGATGGCAATGAGGGTAATATGGTTGCCATAGGAAAAATAGATAAACAATGTCTCATGGTGCGGGGAGCCGATTTTAGCAAACAGGTTCCTGCCAAATTCGAAGCCCGGGTGAAAGGAAAAGGTAAAATTGATGTTTATGTAAATAATCTTAAAGGCCCGGCTCTTGTTTCCCTTACATGTGATGAGAAGGAATGGACTACGCTCTCAAAGAAAATAGGACTGAACATAGCTAAAGGAGTAGGGAATATCTATTTTGTATTTAATGGAGAGGGTTTTTTGTTTGATGAATGGAAATTTTATTAAGTCCGGTTGCTGGTTTATTGATGCTACCCGATGCCGCTGGAAAGAGGGACGGGGCTTTAAAAATGCACGGAGTTTTACGGTAAAAGATCAGAAGTAATGAAAATTAAATAAGAGAGAGTTTTAGTTGTTTATAAGTGGATGTCTGGGGCCTTTACCGAGAGGTCCCGGCATTTTTTAACTATAACAATTCTGTTTTCAACATGAAGGAAATCAACAGTAATCTATTTGAACGCATGACGATCCGCGGCAAATGATACCTGGTAAAAAAAGAGAACATGGAACATCAAATGATTTCAAAAGCACCGGAATTAGATGAAAGTGAAATTAAAGCTTTGATAGAGAATTTTGATACGATTGGGCTGTTGCTTAAGGAGCATGTTACCATCTTCAGTAACCCCATCTTAACGCCTGAATCGAAAAAAATGTGTAACGAGGGCCTGGTTCTTATTAAGAAGCTCACTCAAAAATGTTTAGAACATTACGGGATGCGTTACCTTCCAAAATAAGATTTCAACTACGCGCTATGTGGATATGGGCAGGCCCGTGCAGCTGAACAGGCAACAAGTTGAAAATTTAAAACAGAAAATGGCCCGCCTGGCCGGCCTTAAAGCAGGGCCGGTTTAAACTTACAACCGCAGATAAATAGCATCGACAAAAAGAGAAGAAATAATAATTTATGAAATATACCCTTGCCTGTTTTATGGCATTTTTCGTGGCCGGCGGCGTTTCGGCACAAAATAAAAGCGAGGTTGTTCTTAAAGTTAAGATCAACAGCATCGTCAGCAAAATGACGCTGGAAGAAAAAATAGACATGCTTCATGGAAACGCGCTATTTTCTTCCGCAGGCGTAAGCCGTTTAGGTATCCCGGAGCTAACCTGCGATGATGGCCCTTTAGGTGTACGTGAAGAAATAAAGCGCTTTGATTGGGCGTCGGCTAACTGGACAACCGATTTTGCCACGTTTTTACCAAATGGCTCGGCAATTGCGGCTACCTGGAACCCCCTAATGGCCAACCGGTATGGCGTAGTTATAGGGGAGGAAGCCAATGCCCGTAAAAAAATTGTAATGCTTGCACCGGCATTTAATATTTGCAGGATGCCCCTTTGCGGCCGTACCTATGAATATTATTCCGAAGATCCATATTTAAACAGTCAATTGGCGATTCAATCAGTAAAAGGGATTCAAAGTCAGCACGTAGCAGCCTGTATAAAACATTTTGCTGCCAATAACCAGGAACTTAACCGCGATAGCGTAAACACCATTGTTGATGAAAGAGCATTGCGCGAAATTTATTTCCCGGCATTTAAAGCAGCCGTACAGCAGGGCAATGCCTACACCATTATGTCGGCCTATAATAAGCTGAATGGCTATTGGTGTTCCGAGAATGACTATTTATTAAATAAAGTACTAAAAAACGAGTGGGGCTTTAAAGGAGTGGTCATGTCAGATTGGTCCGGGACACATCATACCGTTGCAGCGGCCAACAACGGGCTGGACATTGAAATGGGCTCAAGCGGGCCGTATGATCAGTGGTATTTTGCTAAGCCATTGCTTGCGGCTGTAAAATCAGGCCAGGTTTCGGTAAAAACGATTGATGATAAAGTGAGAAGGATCTTATGGTTGATTTATCATACCTCCATGAGTGCCAATCGTCCTAAAGGGTCTATCGCTACACCGGCGCATGCCAAAGCCGCCTATGATATTGCCTCAGAATCTATCGTTTTGCTAAAAAACGACAACCATTTGTTGCCTTTAAAAGCAGATAACATTAAAAGCATTGCCGTCATTGGCGATAATGCCATCCGCACATTTGCTTTGGGGGGGTATGGTGCTGGTGTAAAAGCTAAATATGAGGTTACCGCGTTAGCAGGTATAAAATCAAGGTTCGGTAAAACGGCCAGCATCAGCTTTGCCCGGGGCTATAAAGCAAACTACCTGGCAAGTAATAGTGACGAACAAAATCGTGGCTATGACCAGCCCGATCAAAAACTGATTGATGAGGCGGTAGCGCTTGCTAAAACCAGCGATGTTGCCATTCTATGTATCGGTTCAAACCGTGAATATGAAAGTGAAGCCCATGATCGTAAAAGCCTGGAACTGCCTTTTGGGGAACAGGCACTGGTTAACGCGGTTACGGCCGTTAATCCTAATACCATTATTGTAATAATGGCCGGCGCTCCGTATAATCTGAATGAAATTAAAAAGTCAAATCATACTATTGTTTGGTCGTGGTTTAATGGCTCGGAGGCTGGGAATGCGCTGGCCGATGTATTAAAAGGTGTCATCAACCCGTCGGGAAAGCTGCCGTTTACCTTCCCGGTTTCGTTACATGACTCACCTGCGTTTAACCTGGATACTTATCCGGGTAAAGGCGCAACGGCCGACTATAAAGAAGGTATCCTGGTAGGATACCGCTGGTACGACACTAAGAAAATTGAACCCCAATTTCCTTTTGGTTATGGGCTTTCCTATACTGAATTTTCTGTCAGCAAACTTTCCACAGATAAATCAAGCTATAAAAAGGGTGAAACAATCCGCTCCAGGTTTACTATCAAAAATACAGGAAGCAGATCCGGGGCCGAAGTTGTGCAGTTATATGTAAGCGATCCGGTTTGTTCGGTATTGCGCCCTGAAAAAGAGCTTAAAGGTTTTAAAAAGATATTTTTAAAGCCCGGTGAAACGAAAACAGTTGAACTGGATGTAAAGGTTGGAGATTTGGCTTTTTATGACGAAACAAAAAAATCATGGAAAGTTGAAGCCGGTGAGTTTGTTCTTCAATTAGGTAATTCATCACGCAATATTTCAAAAACAGTAAAAATCTGGGTTAAATAAACCCATTTCAGAAGCAGTGTGAAGTTTATGGAAAATCTGTGAATTGGATATCCGAATACCGATAAACTCAGAAACGATTTTCAACGCAAATGGCCCTGTTGGCCTTAATAATGGAAATGCCCCATTGGCCTTGTAAAAATAAGTGTAAAAAACACAATAAATAATATTAAAATTTCACGATGAAAAACTTATTACCCATTTTAAGTTTGTGCCTGTTCCTGTTCACTGCAACAAGCCTGAAGGCGCAAAACCCTAAGCTTACGCTTGATTTAACCAAGCCCGGCGCAAATGTAAGCCCGCAACTATATGGGTTGATGACCGAAGAGATCAACCATTCGTACGATGGGGGGTTGTATGCCGAGCTGATCAGGAACAGGATATTTAAGGACAACCCAAATACGCCGGAAGCCTGGAGCCTGATCAGGGAAGGTGCTGCGAAGACCACCATTCAATTAGTTGCGGCCAACCCCAACAATGTACCCGTCGATCAGCGGCGCCACGCCATTAACGGCGCGTTAACTACCTGTTTAAAACTAATGGTGGATACCGGCGGCGGCCGGGCCGGCATTGCAAATGAAGGTTATTGGGGCATACCTGTTTTGCCTAATACAACTTATAACGCTTCGTTTTATATGAAGGGTACGGAAAGCGGGCCACTCCCCGTCAGCCCCTGGGACCCCAAGCCTGCAACCCCTCTTCCTGTAATTGCCGATAACACCGCCGGGCCTATAACCGTAAGTATAGAAAGCAACGACGGTAAAACGGTATATGCTTCGGGGGTTATTAATTTGATAAAAAGCCCCTTTTGGAAAAAATATGAACTCAAATTAACAACCGGCGCTGGTGTTAAACCAACATCTGCCGCCCGTTTTGTTATTTCGACAAACCGCACCGGGGTTTATTATTTTAACCTCGTTTCCTTATTTCCGCCAACTTATCATAACCGCCCCAATGGGAACCGGGTAGATATCATGAAGTTACTGGCCGATATGAAACCCCGTTTTTTACGTTTCCCCGGCGGTAATTTCCTTGAAGGCCCGAAACTAACTGATGCCTTCCCATGGAAGACCACTTTAGGCGCGCTTGAAAATCGTCCCGGACATACCGGCTCATGGGGCTACCGCCCGAGTGACGGAATGGGCTTACTTGAATTTTTAGAATGGTGCGAAGAGTTGAAGATGGAACCGCTGCTTGCCGTTTATGCGGGCTATTCACTCGATGGCGACCATGTGGACGCAGGCCCGCTTTTAAAGCCCTATGTAGATGATGCGCTGGATGAGCTTGAATATGTTACGGGCGACGTACACACCTACTGGGGCGCTAAGCGTGCTGCAGATGGGCACCCCGCGCCATTTAAACTCAGCTATGTGGAGATTGGCAACGAAGACGGG
>NZ_JBFUKZ010000044.1:0-13371 GCF_056400585.1 Mucilaginibacter sp. P5_A6
GTCTTGTTCCATGTGTAGCTCTCTGTCTTGTTCCATGTGTAGCTCTCTTACTCCAAAATATTTTGTGATCRTTAAAATATTGGATGAGGATGTACGCCGCTTCTAAAATTTTATAATGCCTTGAGTCCATTGCATTAGATGTGTGCTTTCTGGCAATAGCTTTAAGTTTTACATCAGAAGTTTGTGGATTATTAAAATGTTCTGCTAATTCAGAATCAACTATCAAACTCGGGATCGAGTTATAAATGGCCTTTATCACGTTTTCTAATATTGAATTCGACCAGTTAAGATTTTTAAAGGTTGCTTGAGCATCATTAGATTTTATTCTAATTTCAATATTTGACAAGTCGCCTCTTTCGATCAGTTTAGCAATAAAGAGGTTGCCAACATGTTCTGCTTGTACTCTATTGTATGTATCCCATTGTGGAAAACAATCGATACCCGCCTTTATATAAATTAACAAGAAGTAAATGTTTTCTTGTTGATAGGTATTAAGATTAGATTGTTTTAGAACGTTTCTTATCTCGGCAAGCTTACGACTGGTAATTGATGTTATAAAGTCGTTATAGTTGTTATTTATACCATATCCAAGCTCTTTTTTGAGCTCTTCCTGGGTAAACAATTCTTCCTCGCTGTAGCTAAATGTATAATGTGTGTCACTCTCATCGAGTAAATGGAAAACTTGACTCTCAAAGTCCTTCTTTATATAATTCAGTATTTGCTTTTCAATCGTAATTTGAGACATATCGTAAATAAACCGCCAATATCTGATTTATTATATAAATGAATAATCCTACTCGTAGTTGAGTAGGATTATATATTGGGATTAGTCCAATGTTGGCGCCGACTCTTTAAGTTCACTACCACTAAGCGCTCCCAAATTTCTTAGATATTTCAATGTTACTACTATAGAAGAATGTCCTAATAATTGCTGTAGGAGGTAGACGTCTTTAGTTTTCTTATATAGTGCTATTGCTGCGGTATGCCGAAATGAATATATTGTTTGATTTTCATAGATTAATCCGAGATCGAACATTTTAGCCCAGGCCCTTGACCATTGTGTATTGAAGTAAGATTCGTTGAAAGGTTCGCGTTGCAAACTAAATATATTGTCATATCGCGTTAATTTCAAGAGGATAGGATCAATTTCTACTCTTATGTAATCAGGTATATATACCACCCTTACTTTCCCTCCTTTATTTTCATTTCCAGATAGATGTACTTCTGTATTGTTGTTTTTGAAATTGTCCGCCGAGAGTAACCTTATTTCTTCATGTGGCCTTAACCATGAACCGTAAGTTAATAAACAACAGATATGAAGATTTGGATAATGCGCTTTTAGATACTTTAGTATTGGCTTTATTTGTTCATGGTTGTATTTCTCATGTAACTTGGCTTTCGCCTTTCTGCGTTTAGTTTCCTTTACTGATTTCAAAGGTTTGTCAATCAATCGTCCTGCTGCCGAAAACAACACACTTAAATTTCTTCGCTTATTCATAAAGTAGGTTCCGGTTGAACCAAATTGAGAAAGAAACTTTTCTATTCTAGCTGTGGTTATATTTGTTATTATTCCGCTAGACTCTTCAGGTAACATAAACCCTCTGAATTGCCTATAAACACTTTTTAAATCGCGTTTATAGGTTTTACTCAAATCACTACGTAACTTGTCTTTAACTGCTTCAAATAACAGCTTTATGGCTGTCTGTTGAGTGCTCAATTTAGATTCAGTAATATTATCTGATTTAATTGTTTCTTCAAGATCGGTGTTAATGGGATATTGCTTAGCATCGAGGGCCTTGTGTAATTCGAATTGCAGCTTTTTAAGTAATTGAGTTCTTTCCTCTATGGTATTTGCCCTATTAGGATTAATTCTCTGGCCTATGTTCTTTCCGTGAAATTCTCGTACCCTAATATTATTAAAGTAAAATGTAACATAAGATCGTTTGTTTAAATCATCGCTTGTAACGATAGTTGGTTCTGTGTAATTAGTTGACATTCTTGGCACACTTTTGGCACACTTTGATGTCAAAAAGGTCAAAAACACGCTCAGATAGCTGTTTAAGTAGGTAGAGCAAAGGACTGAAAATCCTTGTGTCGCTGGTTCGATCCCAGCTGATACCACACTTTCAAAAGCCTGTTTTCTAGCGAAAATGGGCTTTTTTTGTGCTTTTAGGCGTATTTTAGCGCTATCTCTTCTATATGCTCAATCGAGTGATTAGCAATTTAACAAGTTTTATTTGTTGAACTGACCGGAATTTATTGAGAATTAATTGAGAAAAAATCGAGAATCAATTACGGTCGCTAATAATCCTTAAAATGGCTACTGTTAGAGAAGTAATCCTACCCCGTGAAAAGAAAAATGACGGTTAACCATAATGGTAAATCCGTCTATTTAAAAACCCAACACTTTATTGGGCAAAAAGGCCGGGCCGTTTAAAATATGCAACGAATGAATTTAGTTTTGAAATGATCAATTTAATTGTTTTTAAATATCCTAAAATTCGTCAGAGACATATAGCTATACTCTCAAGATATACTTTTCACGGCATGATACCGGCATTGTTCAATAGCCCTGCGACAGGGAGCCCAAGCGCGATGTTTTCCTGAGCCGCGCTTTTTATACTGTTCATATCTGGCATATCGCATAGGACAGGAACAGCATGACGGCCTGCATTTTTCAGCTCTTTTTTTGCAGTTGAGCGAGTTTTTCGGGGGTGCGGCCAACCAGGATCAGGGCGCCGTGCTGCGCCAGTTCCAGCGCGGTAGCACGGCCTGTCCCCGAAGTTGGCCCGGTAATGTTATATGATTTTATTGAGAAAATCTGTCTGTAAGCGGTGCTGCAATGGCTGATATTACCCAATAACCACGGACACCATTAAAAAGGATCACGAAGAACCCTAAAGCAAACGGGATCGGCCTCTTTTTCATCGTTATCATCTTAGGCAAATGGCGCAAGATTAACTGAGCCCCCATCGACGAGAATCTCCGTGCCGATCACGAATGAAGATTCGTTTGAACCCAAATAGACCACTGCCTTTCCGATCTCGTGAGGCTGTCCGATGCGACCGGCCGGAATGCCGTTCACCCAGGCCTGTTTTACTTCATCTACATGTTCTGCCGGAATAAATTTCCCGAATACCGGTGTTTCTATGGTCCCGGGAGAAACAACATTAACCCTTATCTTGCGCTCCAGCAGGTCAAGTGAAAAGCCCCGGGCCCAGGCAACAAGCGCCGCTTTTGCACCACCGTAAAGCGATAATGATGGATAGCCGCGGTGTGCGGCATTTGAACCGATCATGATGATGGAGCTGCCGTCATTCATATAAGGCAGGGCTTTATGGATGGTAAAATAAACGCTTTTCAGGTTGAGGTCCATTGTCAGGTCGTAATCTTTTTCACCGATGTCTGCAACGGAACCCAGGGCCGCACCGGTCGCCGCACCGCCGGCATTGGCCACCACAATGTCTATCTTACCAAATTTTTCATAGGTCTCATTAAAAACGCGATCAAGGTCTTCTTGCCTGGTCACATCCGCATTGATGGCGATAAAATTTGCGCCTAGCTGGGCAACCGAACTGTTCAGCGTTTCCTGCGTCCTGCCAACGATTGCGCCAACTGCGCCTTCTAATTGAAATTCTTTGGCGATACCAAATCCGATGCCGCTGTTTCCGCCGGTGATGACGGCTACTTTATTCTTTAGTCTCATGATATTGAATATTTATTTGATACAAAATTAAGCCAGGCACTTTAGGCGGGACAAGGAGATTTGACGCTAAATACATGTGATAAAAGTCACGGTTATTAGCAATTACCAAGGCTTGTCACCCATATACCATTTTAAATCTTGAAATTGCGATACGGGTGATTTTTAAATAGATTTGTTAAACACGGTTTGGCATGTTTGAGGCATTCGAAAAATATTTAAAGGAAAAAGCGAATCTGGAAGCTGAAGAAATTAATGCTGTCCGGGCTGTTTCTATTGAAAAAAAGATCAGAAAAAGGCAATACCTTCTCCAGGAAGGTAATGTATGCCATTACAACTGCTTTGTTGTAAAAGGCTGCCTCCGCATGTATACGGTCGGTAACGACGGGGCAGAGCATATACTAAGATTTGCAGCAGAAAACTGGTGGATCAGCGACCGCGAAAGTTATAATAACGGCACTCCGTCCAAATGTAACATAGATGCCCTTGAAAATTGTGAGGTTATTTTAATCGATAAGCCTGCTTTCCTCCACCTGTTGACGACAATACCTAAGTTAAAAAACTTTATAGACAGCCTTTTAGCAAGAAGTTACGACGCCATTCAACATCGGGTAATAGATGCGATCAGTTACAGCACCGAAGAAAAATATCAGCATTTTATAACCCGGTTTCCGAACATATTTTATCGTGTTCCTTTGCACATGATTGCTTCATATCTTGGCGTTTCGCGGGAAACTTTGAGTCGTGTCAGAAGCCAGTCAGTTCATAAATAACTTTCTTTATCTGCATTTAGTTAAATAGCCGTCGAAGAAAACTAAATTACCGGCTAGTCTTTTACACGGAATCGTCTTATTTTGAATGTAATAGGTAACCAGGTCAACAGATGAAAATTTATCATTGCCGGTCTGCCGCAGCAGGGTGACCAATTGCCCCCGATGGTAAGTAGAGTGGTTAATGAAAATGGTACCCTGTTTTGATTTCAAATGAAAAAAAGTGCTTTTAGAGCGCCTAATAGCATGTAAATGACTCGCAAAAAGATCAAAAATCATCCCAGCGGGATCGCCGCTCTCTTCAAAATAGTTAACTGCTTCTCTCCTACCGTTGTTGGAATATGTTCTATTTCGAAACAAATGAAGGTTTGTAAAACCATAGCGCTATCCGTGGAGTTTTAATTAATCTTTCAATAGCTAAGAAGTTCTGAACTCTCCCTCTCCTATCAATTCGATAAATCTAAAAAACCAGAGGTTACGGATACCGCTTTGCCCTGGGCTATTGGCGTTGGCCGGAGTTGCAACTTACTTTATATCAGCGTACCCGAACTGGATGCTTATTCATGCTGCACTATAATTACTTCAATTGCACTTTAAATACGTAAACAGGTATTTCATCGGGCAACACAGATGGCACACTACAGTTTAATCCGTTTTTATTTTGTTCCCATTTAACCGCAGTTTTTGCCCCAAGCGAAGTTACTTTGGCCACAGTAAACTTATCAGCACTAATACTTTTGATATTTATAGCCGGTTCCTTCCAGCTACGTGCAAAAACGTAGATCACTTTCCCTTTTGCCGCAAAATAAATGTCGGGCAGTATTGCTGTAGAAGTGGCATCATTATCAACATCTATTTTTATTGCGCTTGAACTAAGTGTAACCTCAGATATCTGTTCTCCGGCAACCATCCATGGCCTTGTGCCGTAAATTGCTTCACTGTTTATATTCATCCACTTCCCAACAGCCTTTAATCTTTCAATTGCCTGTGGAGGAAAAGTTCCATCATCCTTGGGGCCAATATTCAATAAAAGGTTCCCACCCTTACAAACAACCTCAACCAGTTGCCTCACAATAAGCTCGGGACTTTTCCATTCCGTATCATGCTTATTATAACCCCAACCTTTGCTCATGGTAATGCAAGACTCCCATGGTTGATTATCTGTTTTATCTGTGATCTGCTGCTCGGATACTTTAAAATCGCCTACCCCGTTGCCCACACGGCTGTTTACTATACAATTTGGCTGTAACGATTTGATCATTGCATACAACTCCTCACTTTGAGGCTTGCTTATCCGTTCGGGTGTATCAAACCAAATAACACTAACAGGGCCATATTCAGAAAGTAATTGTTTTACCTGAGGTTTTACTTTTCTTTCAAAGTATTTAGAAAAATCTTTTGCATCTTCATTTGGATAATTAACAACATTACTTCTGGCTCCCTTTGTTGGCCAATCGGTAGCTACATCCGGATCCTCCCAATCTCTTCCCAAAGAATAATAAAATCCTAACTTCATCCCGTATGCTTTACAAGAATCAGCAAGCTCTTTAAGAGGATCTCGTTTAAAAGGGGTTTGTTTTACAATATTATAATCGTTTGTATGGGAGTTAAACATGGCAAAGCCATCGTGATGCTTGGATGTAATAATTATATATTTCATCCCGGCCTGCTTAGCTGTTTTTACCCACTTGCCGGCATCAAATGAAGTTGGGTTAAAATCTTTAGCCAAACTGCCATATTCTTTCAGTGAAAGCTTTTCATAGATCATAAAATGCTCATTGCCTTTGTAGGGCTTGCCTTGCCAATCGCCTGCTGCCTGCGCGTATAAACCCCAGTGCACAAAAAGCCCAAACTTTGCATCGCGCCATTGTTGCATTTGGGCATCTGTAGTAGCAGCAGGTGTTTGCGCATTGCCAATGGAGCAAAATGCAATTAAACAAATTGTAATACCAATTAAAACTTTAAACCTTAAATGTTTCATTGTCAATATAATTTAACCTCATACTCATCCCCGCATGTTAAGAAATCTTCAATGCAAACGCATAAGAGAGCTTGGGCTTTTCGCTTAATTTTACAAGTAAGCCCTCATTTGTTTGATTAAATTTGAGTTTTTGCCCATCACCAAGCATTTCCACGGACGATACAGCCTTTTCCTGGTTAGCGTTTCCCGCCTTCATGCTTTTAATTAATACCTGCCCGTTCTCTGGCCAGCCCAGTACTGTTGCATATACCAGGCCATTTTTAGTTGTAAAGCGGATATCGGCTGCGCCAAAAGACTTGCCTTTACCTTCATTAAAACCCGCACCCGAAAGTGCGGCTACCGACTCCGTAGCCGGCCCTTCTCCAAAAACTTTCCAGGGTCGTGTGCCAAATATGCTGTCGCTGTTAATATCCATCCACGCGCCGACACCCTCCACAATCGCGACTTCTTTTTCGTCTATAGTTCCATCGCCGCGAACAGGGATATTGAGCAGGAGATTGCCATTCTTGCTCACAATATCAACCAGCATTTGAATAACTGTTTGGGTAGATTTATATCCACCACGTTCATACAATCCCCTATCATAATGCCAGTTTCCAATACACGAGCATGTTTGCCATGGATGGGCTTGTACATTATCCAGTACACCGCGTTCTACATCCCAAACCATACATTTCTTCTCTGTATCTGTAAGTTTTTTTCCAAACAAAACAGCTTCAAGTTTTCCGTTGTGTGTTGCCATATTCTGGTTATAATAATTGGCCGCAAGTCTTAATCCTACATCGCTTACCGGGTAAAGCGGGAGGCTTGAGTCATCAAAATAGATCAAATCGGGATTATATTGCTTGATCAAGTCCATAGTGCGATTGTAAAACCTTTCGCAGTAAGCCGGTGAGGGCCAGCGCGTTTTATCTTCCCAATCCCAATCGAACGTTTTGCTTAATTGATGATTTTGGGCATACAATTCCTGAGGATCAATCCCTTCCCACCAGGTGCCTTTTCCATCAGCTTTTGTAAGATTGCCATCATAGGGTACACCGGCAAATTGGCCACTCTTATCCGAACCCTGCGAAGTTTCGTAAAACATCCATGCATGAGCTGCATGAACACTTAACCCAAATGGAAGTGAGTGTTTTTTAGCTGCCTTAGCCCAGCCGGCAACAATGTTTTTTTTAGGGCCTACACGCACTGAGTTCCATTGCTGGTATTTGCTGTCCCATAAATCAAGATTGTCATGGTGGTTTGCCATGGCAAAAAAATATTGTGCTCCTGCGCGTTTATACAATGCCACAAGTTTCTCCGGGTCCCAATTCTCAGCTTTCCAATCGTGTATTACTTCCTTGAAACCTGCTTTGGAAGGATGCCCATAATGGGC
The DNA here is from genome assembly GCF_056400585.1 of Mucilaginibacter sp. P5_A6. Classification (NCBI taxonomy): domain Bacteria; kingdom Pseudomonadati; phylum Bacteroidota; class Sphingobacteriia; order Sphingobacteriales; family Sphingobacteriaceae; genus Mucilaginibacter; species Mucilaginibacter sp. P5_A6. The sequence goes on from NZ_JBFUKZ010000044.1 coordinate 7,830, forward strand.
TACATGCCATTTGTAATAATCGGAGTTTTCTTCATACAAGCCCCGTGCGTACCAATCGCCGCGCTCTGGCTGGCATTGTGGCCCCCAGTGCGACCATATCCCAAACTTGGCATTACGGAACCATTCCGGAGCTTGATAGGAAGACAGAGAGTCCCAGCTTGGTTTAAATGGCCCCGAAGCCATAAATTCGTGGTTACTATTAAGTAGGTTATCAGCAGCATGAATATGTTTAGCCAATGCCACTGCCGGAATTGAAGCTGCCAGATGCTTTAAAAGTTGCCTGCGTTTCATGTTATTTTATTTTTTATTTTAAGTGTATTTGAGTGTTCTCGCGATTATTTCTGCAAAGCTGCCTTTGGGCACACTCACTTTAACTCTGTAGTTGTAGATTTCGTAATTGTAGTGTTCTTTAATTCGGTAACAGCGTTCAAACTGATGTTCTCAACATTTTTAAACGCTATCCGAGGTTCTCCTGTCGGCTTTGCTATATCAAGATAGTTAGCTTGCACACCAATTACATCATCAAAGAAAAATACAGGGCGGTGGTCAGCTGTTAAAGACATTACTTTAATGTTGTGCATGTCTATATTTTTTACATGTCTCACATAAAAACCATAAGAAGGCGTTATGCCATGTCGTTCAGGTTCAGGATAGTCTTTAATAACTTCTGGCATATCCCTCTTAGACTGCTCCAGCGTTCCGCCGCCTGTAGTGTATATACGAATGTCGTGCAGACTAACATCATCAATGTAAGCTGATGGAATTCCACTAATAATTGAAGCTTGTCTTGGGTCGGCGTTATAGGCTACTATGTTTCCAATATTAACTCGTTTCAACTGACCAGGGGGGCTGCCTTCAGGAGCTCGCATTCTGCCTCCGATTCGCAAATAGATGGGAGAGTTAACAATATCCCTCATTGTAATATTATTTACTGTTACATCCTCAATTGAAGCCCCATCGGTTGTTTCTATTGCTAAACCGCGGCAGTAGTCAAATACGCAGTTTGAAATACTAATACTCTTAAAACCGCCATTAGATTCTGTTCCAAACTTGATTCGGCCAAAAGGTCCGCGATCAAAATTATTTGATGGCGGCGTCCTTTTATAAGTACCGTCTAACACGGAGCCCATATTGTAGCCGCTTACAACGCAATTAGTGATAGTAACATTTTCCGTTGTGCGAAGTTGATTTAGCGCAAAGCTGCTTTTTAAACAAATGCCATCATCATTTGGTGAGTTAACCCTGCAGTAGGAAACGGTAACATAGCGACAGCAATCTATGTCAATTCCATCGCGGTTCGTGTCGATTTTAAGATTATCAAGGGTAAAGTTGTCAACACCAGTTGCCAGTATGCCAAACCAACCGCCTTCATAAATCGTAAAATCACGCAGTAAAACATTTTTGCAGCGTTTTAATGCGATAGACTTATTTGGCCTTTTATCGCCCCTTTCGCTGTTTCCAACAAGGCCTTTGCCATGAATTATGCCGGTACCAGTTATCGACACATTTTCCAGATTTTCACCCCATATTAAACTATTATGCCAATGGCTATGCCCAAAATCCTGATATTTATCGTTTTCAGATACTTCGGGTTCGTCGTAAATACCTCCTTCGGCAATAGTTGCTGCAATAATTGTAGCACCTTGGTCTATTAATAAATTAATATTGCTTTTAAGGTGAATTGAACCGCACAGATAATTGCCTGCAGGTACCAATACCGTCCCGCCTCCGTTGGCAGTAGCTTCTTCAATGGCTTTATTAATACCAGGTGCGTCCATCGATTTTCCGTCGCCTTTGGCACCGTAATTTTTAACATTGTAGACATTATCTGCTGCGTAAACGCAAAATGAACAGTTGATTAACGCAATGAGAATAAATATACGTTTTACAACTTTAGGAAATTTGGTCTTTATAATCATAGTATTAATTAATGGTGTTATCTAAGCAACGTTGGTATTGATAATCTAAGAGGGCCAGCTTGCAAATTACACCTTCCTTTACAATAGCCTGCTTCACTGCATCGTCCAGTTCTACGTATAAATTCCCCAGAACGCTGGTGCCAAATATGACCTTAGGTAAACTGATGCCTTTCATAATTTATCGCTTATTTTAATTCGATTTTAAAACACATTACTTTCCAGGCAGGTACAGCCGATGGTTTAGTGATGACCAGCGAACCTGCTTCCTGTTTCCATTGCAGTTTTTCATTACTKCCTAAAAGTTTAACGGTTGCTATCTTTTTATCGCCCAGTTTTGAACTTGTACCTAATGAAGTGATACGGATATCGCTGTTAGGCGCATCCATACAAAACGCATACAGGTTGTTGCCTTTTGTGGTAAAGCGGATATCTGCCGGCTGATAGGCATGCGTATCGCTCAGGCCGCCAAACCGGCCTTTGGCCTGATTAGCTTTGATGGTTGAGGGGCCTTCGCCGTAAATTTTCCAAGGGCGCGTGCCATATATACCTTCACCGTTGGCAGGCATCCAGGCGGCAATTTGCTCAATAATTGTTAGTACATCCTGTTCCAGATCGCCTTCGGGGGTTTGCACTACGTTAATCAGCAGGTTGCCGTTTTTACTTACAATATCAACCAGCATTTGTATTACCTCGGTGCCGCTGCGGTATTTTTGACCAGTTTTATAATACCAATCACCAATTGAGGTATCGGTTTGCCAGGGGTACGTACTGATAGAATCTAATACGCCGCGCTCCACATCCTGGGCCCATTTACCTCCAGACGGTTCCTTACAATTATATACAGCGGTTGGTTTACCGTCGGTGTAGGCGATGTTGCCATTGTAAAAATTGGCCAGCATACTACGCCCTACTTCATCAAACGGCAATTTACTGTCGGAGTATAATAAATCGGGATGATAAGTATCAACCAATTCTTTTACATCGGCATACCATTCCTTCATCCACAAAGGATTAGTGGTTAACCAGCCATTATCGCCTGGCGCGGCCTTAGTATGGTACAGATCGGCGTATTGCGGGTCGTTTCCATCATAAGGTACGCCTTTATACGCGCCTGCTGTATCGGCCTTGTGTGCGGACTGGTACCAGGTATAGCTGGCCGCCAGATGTTCGGACACGCCAAATTTAAGACCTTCCTTTTTGGCGGCTTTTTGCCAAAGGCCAACTACATCTTTATGCGGCCCCATGTTCACGGCATTCCAGCGGTGAATTTTAGAATTCCACAAAAAGAAATTATCATGGTGACTGCCCATACTAACAAAATATTTAGCACCGGCCCGCTTATACAAGGCCATAAGCTTTTCGGGATCCCATTTTTCTGCCTTCCACAGCGGAATAATATCTTTATAACCAAATTTTGACGGCGTGCCGTAATTAGCCACGTGGTATTTATTCTGGCCGCTGCCTTCTACATAAATGTTTTTAGCATACCAATCGCCCTGTCGCGGTACAGCCTGCGGCCCCCAATGCGCCCAAATTCCAAACTTGGCATCCCTGAACCAATCAGGATATTTATATTCTTTTAACGATTCCTCTGTCGGCTTAAACGGCCCTTTATTAATAGACAACTCCTGCGCATGGCCTTGCGCGCTAAACAGCAAGGCAATGCCAGCGGCCATTGTTAGTGGGTTCGGTACTTTCTTTCTGATATTCATTGTTGTTCTAAATTTATGTGTGTGTATATATGATGTACCCGTCGAACAGGCTGGCTTTCCCACCCAATAGTTAACCACCCTTCCGTTAAAAAAAATATTGATATCAAATGGAATCTGTTATATGAAAAAAGTCAAAGTCAGCCGCTCCCCCTATATTTTTTGTAGCATAATTAAACAAAGCAAAACGATAGCCCATGAAATGCGGGAAGGTATAGGCCATTTTTAATTGTGTGCCCAATGGTATCCATGTTTTCCCGTCCAGGCTATAAAAAAAATCTGCCACGTCTTTTCTGTTCGTAAAATTGCATTCCGCCTTAAAGTATACTATCTTTTGGTTTAAGGGGACTTTTTGTGCTTCTACAGGTTTTCCGGTGCTTGCATTGATCATGATGACAGCTTTGCTGTCCCCCGTTATTTTTACACCTGCCAACCCGTAATTTTTTTGCAAAAGGCCCAAACCCGCGAAATCACCGTCTTTCATATTAGAAATGTCGAGCGAAACTGATCCGGAACATACCGGGCCGATAGTGCGTTGTGTCAATGAATTTCGAGCCATCAGGAAATTGGTGTCAATCCTGCCGGTGGTGAGCCGTAAATATCCTTTCCGCGCGGTAACAGACCACAAACTGTTATCCGGGTTATGGTTCCATTGCCAAACGAGTGGTAATGCCCGTTCGCCTTTTTTACGGGCAAACTCGTCTGAAGCAACGATGCCCGGGATCAAACCTTTACCGGCCGGCAGGTCGAGTGTATCGGTCACTTTGCCGCCAGTGCCCAAAACGGGCCATCCATCCTCCCACTTTACGGGCACCAAATAGGGAATGCGGCCCACCGAGCCATAATCACGGAACAAATAAGAATACCAGGCCCCGTTTGGCGCTTCAACCAATCCGCCTTGCGCCACACCCAGGTCCTGGAGGCCAATTCGTCCTTCGTACGGACCGGTGATTTTATCTGCCCGGTGTATGATAACAGTACGTACGTGGCCCGGTGGCCATGTAATATTGAAAAGATAATATTTGCTGTTTATCTTAAACAACTGAGAGCCCTCAGGACCGAGACCGGTACCGCCCGAAGGCACGTTTGCTTTTTTAATGATAACCTGGTCCGTTCCGCCAGGCTTTATACCGGAAAGATCGTCCTTTAATTCAACTAACCTTAAATCTCCGCTCCCGCTAATCATATACGCTTTTCCGTCGTCATCAAAAAACAAGGAGTGATCACCCAGGTCGGGGGCAAATGACCTGGCTTTCCATGGGCCTTTTTCGATATTTTTAGTACTGTAAATGTGGGTTTTATTGGTATTTGCAGAAAATGTGGTTACATAATAGGTGCCATTATGGAAACGGATAGAACTTGCCCACGAACCCTCCCCATACATGTTTTTGCCATTTGTGAGATTCGTTGCGTCAATATTTGCTAAAGTATCATACGCATAACCCACCGTCTTCCAGGTCACCAGGTCGTTCGACTTCATAATCGGTACACCCGGACTCATGTGCATCGTTGTGCTGCTCATGTAATAGCTATTGCCTACACGTTCTATTGATATGTCTGGTACATCTGCATAAATAATGGGATTAGTGGCTTTTTGTGCGTATAAACACGGCACTATAAGCGTGATAATTAAGGCCGTTATCCATAACCTGTAAATCGCATTTCTCATATTGACATTTGTTTTTTTTGTCCTGGTAATAACTTTTTCATCATGAAAGTCAATATCATTTATTGTGTTTATTACACTTATTTAATAAAACCAACTGGGGGCATTTGCATTGAAAATCATTTCTGAGTTTATCGGTATTCGGAAGTCCGGTTCACAGATTTTCCATAAACTTCACACTGCTTCTGAAATGAATTTATTTAACCAGGATTTTTACTGTTTTTGAAATATTGCGTGATGAATTACCT
>NZ_JBFUKZ010000045.1:0-11968 GCF_056400585.1 Mucilaginibacter sp. P5_A6
GAACAAGACCGCAATTGGAATTAATTTATGACATGTTTGAAATTATTGAGTTCGTTGCGCCAAAACTTAGTGTAGTTGGAGATCACATTCACAATTACAGACAGAGGATAAATGACACTTTAAAAAAATAATCAATTTATCTGTCAGATTTTTTACGTTTCTATACATCTCATTTCTGAAACCCCTCCCAATAATTTTAAGGATTTTTGTTCATCAACAAAGAAGGAGGTGCGCAGCCTTTCCGTTGTACGAAAGATCATAATTCTTTTGTTAAAAACAAATTTATTTAAAATAATCAAAAATGACAATGAAGAAAAATACAGCGAAACCAGCTAGTATAATTGATGAAATTCTAAAGAAAAGCTCTGAAGATTTCGATCAAACAGCCGCACCAAAGTACGATTACGTAGTTGACGCAAACAGTTTTTTTACTGAAAATAATCCCGACGGCTTTATGACAAAAAAAGGGCTGCTAACCATGCTCGAAGGAAAAACAAGAAAGGAACTGGCCGATTTTGATGCCTTTTTACAAAAATTGAGTTCGGGGGCTACCATCGAATGCAACCCTAACCCAGATTTGGATAAAAGTGGCCGGGAATGCATTTACGTTAAAATCTGGCTAAAAAATGGGAGTCAACCGTATAAGGTCTACACTTCTGAAATGCTATCTGATTTTATTGGATTATACCAAGATAAAGCGTTTACCTGTGATTTAAGCTTAACAAGTTTATACAAGACTGCTATAGCTTAACCAATTTTAACGGCGGTGTTGAATATCCGCCGTTAATTTCACTAATTATCAAGTTTAAATTTTAATAATACAAACTATGTTGAAAAAAAATATAATCGGGATGAATCCTGAACAATTAAAAGCCTTTATAAATGATCGGTCCATCCACCGCTACTTGTATATAAACACRGCTAAAGGCGTTTTTGATGATGTTGATGGTAAATCATTGTTAAATAAACAAGAATTTATAATGCTTTATAACAATTTCACTGAAGCCGATAAAGAGCAAGTTGAAGCCTTACTGTCAATTGGAAGAAATAATGTCAATATTGATATATGCCACACGATCGCCACAGATGCCAGGGGTACATATTGTGCTCCGACTATTGAAACTAGGACTGTAAAACACGAATTTAAAGTGTACGGCCCGATTGATTTCTTAACAATTTTGGGCACGAATTATATGGATGGTGCCTATGACTGTCCTGGGTTCACGTTAGAGGAACTTTATCAAGAAGCTTTGAAATAAGCGAACATACCTAGGGAGGCCATGCCTGGTCTCCCTTTTTCCTAAACTTATGGAATCTTAAGTCACAGCCTTTAAGCTGAATGGATATCCTATACCCAAACTAACCAAATGAATAAATTAAAAATATCTAAAGGTCAATATCTTAAAGATATAATGTCCGAGATTCCGACAAATACAATCATTGACAAGACATTGCCTAACATTGGTGCGACGACACTTGAAATTGAAGCACCTCGCAATTCCATTTTAATGGAACCAAATGTTCCAGTTATAAAAGGAAAAAAGAAAAAAGGCGTTCTGGGAATTTRTGAAGGCGTAACAATTGATGACGTTATCGACTACTTATCAAGTAACGTTGAGTACAAAAAAATGATTGTAACGCCTGAGTCTTTCTTTAAAATTAAAGATGCTGCAAGAGTATTAAAAATTGATTTATATAAAACCTATTTTTTCCTTTTTGATGAAAGTGATAGAGTAATTCAAGATGCTGGGTTTAGGCGAAAAATAACGTTGCCAATGGATGATTTTTTCAAGTTTGACAACAAAGCCTTTATATCGGCTACGTCTTTAGACCCACGAGATCCAAGATTTAGGCAACAAAACTTTTCGAAGTTGGTCATTGCACCCGATTTTGACTACGCTAAACCTATTGATGTAATTACTACTAATAATGTCTATCTCAGTCTCAAAAATGCTCTTGCGAATATTCCAGTAAATCAATATTGCATTTTTTTCAATTCAACCAACATGATTGGGGCTTACATCAAAAAAATGGAGTGTGGCGCAATTAGCCAGGTATATTGCTCTAGGGAAAGTAGCTACCAACTTAAGATTAGTAACATACCGAACGTATCAGATCATTTAAAAGACTATCTAAAGTACAATTTCTTCACCAGCCGTTTTAATTCTGCCGTTGACATCTATCTAGATACTAAACCAGTTGTAATTATGTTGACAGATTTAAATTCTGCAATTCATTCCATGATACATCCACGAACAGAGGCTATACAAATTGTGGGTAGGTTTCGCAATGGAGTTGATAAAGTAATTCACATCACTAATCTTGATCCCGACATAACGCCAAAAAGTGCAGAGGAAATGAAGGGATACCTTTTAGGTTGTGAAGATGCGTATAAAACTATTAGGGCACTCCATCAAGGAGCGACAAATCCAGGTTTTAGGGATTCTTTAGCTGATAGCCTTAAAATAATCCCTTACGCCAATTTTATTAATGACGATGGCAGCAAAAATTATTTCATGGAGGATAACGTTTACTTAGAAGAAGAAATCAAAAGTTGCTATGTGGATTCAAACGCACTGATGAAAGCTTATGATTTGAAACACTTTAAAGCAACCCATATTTCTGAACTATACCCACTTAATGATGACACCAATAGAAGGCTTTCTAGTGGAATATCGATGCTTGAAGTAGTTAACTCGATTATCGATAGCCTGCAAATTATCAACGATAATTCGTCGCTTTATTCGTTCAATAACCAGCAAACAGTAATTGATGAACTCAATAAATCATTTCCTGATATTGTAGAAGCCTATAAATTATTGGGGGCAGAAGAACTAAGGAAAAATGGCTATTCAAAAAAACAAATAAAAAAAGCGTTAAAGCTAAAAAAAGAAAAAGATCAAAAGTCTAATTACGGCTTTATAACAACTCTACAAAACTATCTTGAAGATGGCGTGGATTATCCATCTTCGGAACTGAAACGGTTTACCGCATTAGCCATAAACAAATATAATCTTAACCTAAGGCCCCATATATCTTTGGTTCAAGATTATTTTGAAATGAGCAAGCGTAAAACTCTTGGATTTGACAAGTCTGGCAATGAGATTAAAGGCTACAGGATCAAGAACTCAAAATTTATCAGGCTATAAAAAGACACTAAATTATTAGGGTATAACCCCTGTTATTCTACTGTCTTAAAAATAACAGCCTTGGCTTCTTAGCCAGGGCTGTTTGCGTTTAAAAAATTTATTTATATAAAAATAGACATCGGTTTTATAACATACCCCTAGCAAATTATTTGTACGTCCCGAGCGAGACGAGTCTATCACATCAGCACCCCTCCGCTATGTTGATGTAAAATCGATTCGACAGCACTATCTCATTTATACGTAGTGCCTAGTAATTTGAAAATCACTTTTCAAATGGCAATCGCCATACTGTCAAATCGATTTTATTTCATCGACCTACCAGCGAAGGGCCACATTTCAAGGCACTTTCTAAGGTAAAAACCCCCACTTAACCACCCCACCATACAGTAATTTAACCCCATTTCTAACCCATTTAACGCACTAAAATGAAAGCAACAACACAAACTACACCGACAAAAGAAACGGCTTTAGAAGCCAAAAATCAAGCTGTTACAGCAAGCTATTTCGCAATCGTCACCGATGTAAAAGACCTTATTAAACTGTATCCTACAGATTATTTACGCACATTGATAGAAATAAATTATCAATCAATTGGCCTTAGTACCAAACATGGTTTTTACAGCCCTTTAATCCATTTACAACTTGAAGAACACGAGGGGCAAAACTTCATCAGCTTCGCCCGAAACTTCAATTTTAAACAGCAAATCGGCAATCACCTGGACAGCCTGCTAACGCGTTGTGTTTATAAACATACTGCTGAGAGTAACACTCCAATATTTATCGAGGACGCTCTTAATGTGTCTCTTTATAATGTAGATGATTTCCGACAAGCCAAACTCTTGCTTGACAAAGGTTTTAAAGACTGCAAGAAACTCACAATCGAACAACAACAGAAAGGGGCCTAACGGCCCTTCTTCATTTAACAACAATTCATTTATGGAAACAACAGTATTAGAAATGCTTAAAGCTGCACCCGTTGAGGTGCAGCGATTATTTGAACCTTACCATCCTCCATTTATTGACACCCATCATAAAAATATGGAGATCACAAAAGTATTTGCAGGAATCATGAATGATTTACGCTATATCCTTTCACGGATGAGTAGTGTTGAGTCCCGCACTTATATAATGACGAATTATGAAAAGGGCGATACCTACAAGGGCTGTGTTTTATTCGAGTTTGTCAGCGTCCTTTGCTGTTTAACATTATCAGTAAAGGAGTATGCTTACTTTATCGAACTACAGACCGATACAGACATTCGGAAAGTCGTAGGTAAGCATAACTATAACCGGATGATTCGTTGCGCGTGGAGGGCGACAATGTACGATACAACACAACACGACCTGGAGGATTGCATTACAGTTGACACGGATTTGTTAGATCATTACGGTTATTGGAAGGCCCGGCTATTGGATGGTAGTAATGACAATACTATAATAATGGTAGAGGATGCAATCGTTGAATGACAAAACTAAGATGAACTTCCGTGATGCGGAGGTTTATCTTTTAGTTAGTTTATCGTACTTTCGTGCATAGCAATTTAAAATTAAAGAAGCATCATTTGAATACATAGAAGAAGCAATTACATAAAATAAAGATATAAGTGTTTAGCTTATCGTTCTTGTCTTAGGAAACCGCAAATTTAATTAGACAACGAGAACAGATTAGTTAAGTACCCACGCTATAGGCGTAAGGGTACTTGCTGGTTTGTTGTTGTCGGGTTCTTTGCGGTACCTCTAAGGCACGAACTAAGTACAGTCCCTTGCGCTTATTGTGTTTATAAACCTACCATAAAAGGACTGATATGGTATCCAACCTTATCAAATGAAAACCATTAAAACCATTTTCATCACAGCCATTATAGTTATGGCCTCTATCTCATTCAGTTCAGCCCAGGATTACGGAAAATTAGAACACTGGGGAAAAAGTTACAATCTCGACCGCACTTTCTTTGAATATCTCAACCAAAATATGGATTACTTCACCAAAGTAACCGCACCCCAATGGCGGTGGTACGATGGTCAGGATTATAATAATATATACGTTGGAATAGTAAACTATCTTAGAAATACCAACAATACAATTGTTGTTACAGAGGCTAATCAGTTACAATTTAGAAGTGCAACTGATATTATGCCTGGCCAAATCAATGAGCCCAAAAGGAGCAAGAAAAGCATGTCAAGGGCTGTTTGGGTACTTACCAATGTTGTGTTACCATCATTGCAACAGTTTGTTAAAAACTATGAAACCGTACATCAATTTCATCAGTAGTTATGAAAGTAAAGCTTCTGTTAATAATGCTATTCGCAACAATTCGGGTAGCTTATTGCCAACAAACCATTGTAGCTAAGTTTACTGTCCAAAGCGCTCAGAGAAACCACGTTGACCAAACTCTATTTTACACGAGTAACAACTCTTATTTTGTGTTTTATATAACAGCTGATAAACAGGTTTACTTCGGCTCAATTGTAAGTAAGACAAATCAGCAAAGTTATGGTGCGATATCTGAATTAACACGTACATCTGCACCCGAAACACAAAGCAGCTATGCTAGTGATACGTTTAATTTTAAATGGAATTATAGTAACTCCTACGACAACCATCAAGGCACAGCCAATGTGAAGCTTGTTAAAATAAGTAAGCCGGGAGGTGTCGCATTTGAACTAAAGATAATTCCTGAAACCCTTGATCTATTAGAATATAAGGGATTTATGGAGGGTTCGTTAAATCTTGATTAAACAAAAAGGAGCTTACTTCGGTAGGCTCTTTTGTTCTTACCTTTACATTTACCAATTCCTAGTTTAAAATGGCTAATTACAAATTCATTGATACTGTAGATGAGATAATCGAAAACTTATTGAAGTTCAACCAAACACCTGATGACCGTAGAGAGATGGCGGGAGGTGGAACGCTTTACTTTGTAAATGCAATGCTTGATGGCCAACAGGCATTTGCCCTTTCGAAATTTTGCGCTTTCAAGGGAGTTAGCGCAGATGAATATTTGCAAGAAAATGGAAGACATAAAGCTGGTGGAACCGAAACTCGAAAACATTTAGAAACTATCACCAACCAAGAGAGTATAGCCTTTAATGAACTTGATAGAGAATTGCAACATAGCTTTACGAAATGGATCACATCGTTTTATCCCAACTTTAATATAACCAAGGCCCAAATTATCATCTTGCCAAAGTCTGTTGTCGAAAAGGTACATCGCAAAAAGAAAACAATATCACAGGAAACCTTAGAGGCGATACTTGAACACAAAAAGTTGATTGGGATTATTGGCGAAGAAATAGCAATGAGGTTTGAGATAGAAAGAATACGAACGCAAGGCGCAAAGGACCCCGAGCAATTTGTTGCTCAAACTTCTAAAGATGATGTGAATGCGGGATTTGACATCTACTCCCATTTTAATGGAATAACCCGATTTATTGAGGTTAAATCTAACGTTAAAGGTCATGGAGACATTTTTATAACGAAGAATGAAGTAGACACTTTTGTCCGTAACGAGACTAGATCTTATATCTATTTAGTTAACATTCTGGATCTCGATAGTAGAAATGGTATGGTCTCAAAGGTAATTACTGAGCTAACACAATTGGGTGAATTGGAACCTGTACTGTACAAAGTTGTTAAAACATGAGTGAAACAGAACGCTACAATTTATTATGGTTATTGAACGCCATGACCCTTCCTGTAAACTACGACCAGGAGCGTTATTATTATGACGGTCAACGTAAAGACTTCTTTTATACCATCAAATCAAAAGATATTCCTTTCGGTTTTGGAATTTTAAATAAATTCGATCATCATTACTCCAAAGAGATCGAAAGCGATTTAGCCGTAAGGTTAGAATTAATAAATGATGAGAGTAGCGAGATTATTGAGATACCGAGAATTAACGTTGCCGAGAAGATAGATATTCAACTTCAATTTTTATCAAGGATGCCAGGAACTTATTGGCATAATGAACTTATACAAGCTGTAGAAAATCAACAGGATGATTATAAGTTCGTGTTAGATACAGTGTTGATTGAAAATGATAATTCTGCTGCAATGTCGAAATATTGGGATGATTATAAATTGCAGACCATAATTTCCTATCTTTCAGTATCCATAAACTTTGTTTGATTCAATGGAAGATTGCAGTCCAAAAGAGGTTGAAGAATTTAGCACCTTCCTTAAATATTTATCGAGTTTGTCAAACTACGGAATTACATATGATGTAGAGAAATATCTATTAGCTCAAATGGACAATTGCTTCAGCTTTATGAGCCATCCGCTTTTTAGTTTCCAATTTCCGGAACTAACAAGGTTATCTATTAACAAAAACATACTGGGAAAGAACAAACGTATTTACGATCAAAAGTATTTGAAATATCCACCAAAGGAGTACGTAAATAAATATGGCAGATGCAATTTGAAGCAACAAAGTATACTCTATGCGACGTTTGGTTCATTGACCGCAATTTCAGAATTGAAACCGTTAAAAGGTGATTTAATTACCATCAGTACTTGGGAGGTGCTCAATGGTGCTTCCTTACAGATAGCACCAATCTTAAGACAACCATCTGATGGCACGTTTAACCCAAGGATATGGGAAATGCAGACAAGAGCTGAAAAGCAGTTAGCTAATTATCCACCGAACATTCAACAGCAAATTTACATGCTAAACGAATTTATGGCGGATGAATTCACCAAATCTATAACAACGGGCAATGACAAGGATTATCTATTCAGTGCATACTTTGCAGATAAGATATTAAATAGATACAATAATGGAGAGGTAGAGGCAATGTACTATCCAAGTGTCCCTTCTAAGTTGAGCTTCGAGAATTTGGCGATCAAACCCGAAGTTTTCGATACTAAATACAAGTTAGTTAGAGTACACGAAAGTGTTGTTGATATGGATTATACCTCCAGCGCAGGTGGGACTATGATGTTGAGAATTGGGGAAGCAACAAAATTCAATGACGACACCGGTGAGATAGTTTGGAATGATGTTGTTAGACAACCTGAAGAACAAATGGACTATATTATTAAGGAATATGGTTATGAACTATGAGGCATCGGTCAATACTTATTAAAAGGAAATAAGGAGTTCTTCACTCTTAAGCTACACATACAATCTCGCCAGGCTTCATTTTGTTCAATAAGTGCTATGCACACATTTCACTCCATTGCTTTGGCCTACCCTCAATAGCGAAGATTCCCTTTATTGGCTACGCCACAACCCTACTATAAAGGAGATCTTCGCAATTACCCATCGCAAAAGCAGCCTGTCATGATTGTTGTGGTAGCAAAGTCGTTCATCACATGAGCTTTCTCTGTCTTTACAAACCTTTCACTTATGCTGCACTTACACTTGGTCTATTCGACCAGGTGACGTTTGCAAAGTTCAAGATTTATGCAGCCAGTCGCTCATCATAATTTTAGCTCACCAGCTGATCGCCAAAGGCTGCACATGCACAAAGCTTTTCTTTATAGGAAGTGGTTTAATGTCTTTGTGCCTGTTTGTGTAGGACATACTTCATATCGCACTACGTGCTTCTCTATGAAGACCTTTGGCTCAATTCGCTGTTGGTGAGCTGGTGATTTTTATGGTGGAAAATCAAACCAGTCGGTTTGAGGCTGCATTTAATTCTACAATTGCATTTTAGTCACGACCATATTTGGAGCAATCGTAAAATTAAATGCAGCTTAGATTAACTTATCATTAAGATCTTTTTCGCGTTTTTCACATTTCCCTCTCAGAATAATATTAATTATTATATTTATGGTCTTTCAAACCTTATTATGACAAATATTCCAAATAGCTTAATTGAAAACATTAAAGCTAAAAACGTAGTATTATTTCTAGGATCAGGGTTCGCTTACAATGCAAACCATCCCCAAAACAATCATCCTCCTTTAGGAAGTGAACTCGCAACTATGATCTCTAAAGAGTTTCTAGGAGGGGGATATAATAATGATCCTTTAACATATGTTTCAGAAATGGCGATATCTGAGCATTCACTATTCAAAGTTCAAGATTTCATAGCTTCAATTTTTGATAAGTTTTCACCGAACGAAAACCATATGCTCTATACTACCTTTGCTTGGAAAGCTATTTTTACAACTAATTATGATTTGATTGTAGAAAAGTCTTATCAAAAGAATAGTCGCCCTATACAAGAGCTTTCCAAAGTTTATAGAAATACCCCAGAATATCAAATTTTCAAATCAAGTAATACTGTCCCATATTATAAGTTACATGGATGCATAAGTAACATAAACGACGTTGATGTACCATTAATTCTCACAACTGACCAATATATAAACCATAGAAAAAACCGTGACCGTTTATTTTCAAAGCTATTGGAATTAGCTATGGATTACTCTATATTATTTATTGGCTACAGTAATCAAGATCAAAATATTAGAACGATATTAAAGGAAATAGAATCTTTACACGATGGTAGGCCTAGGTCCTATATGGTTGGACCCGGTTTTAAAGAGGAGGAAATTAGATTTTGGGAATCAAAAAAGATAACAGCCATCAAATTGGGGCATGAAGACTTTATTAAATTATTAAATAGTAAAGTCACCGAGAATGAAAAAATTCTTTCCGGTTTGAAAGAAGAGCAAGAAAGAGTCATATACAATAGATTTGTAATCAACGTAAAAGACTTAAACCCGACATCTAGCTTGTTGAATTTTTTGGACAATGAGTCAGAATATATTCATGGATCGATGCCCTCAACGGACACCGCTCCAGAAGCATTTTATAAAGGTTTTTTTCATAACTGGGACCCTATAATTAAAAACTTAGATATTGATCGAAACGAAAAAGACCGAATTTTAACACATATATTATTAGATGAAAAATATCAACATGATGACAAGCCTTACCTGTTCATATTAAAAGGGCACGCAGGCTCTGGTAAATCTGTCCTTTTAAAACGGATTGGCTGGGATTCAGCAATTGATTTTAATAAGCTGTGCATTTTTATTAAGCCCAACGCGTTGCTAAGATTTGAACCTATTTTTGAATTGTTTAATTATGTCAAGGAGCGGATATATATATTTATTGAC
The DNA here is from genome assembly GCF_056400585.1 of Mucilaginibacter sp. P5_A6. NCBI lineage: Bacteria > Pseudomonadati > Bacteroidota > Sphingobacteriia > Sphingobacteriales > Sphingobacteriaceae > Mucilaginibacter > Mucilaginibacter sp. P5_A6. The sequence continues at coordinate 10,225 of NZ_JBFUKZ010000045.1, forward strand.
AACGCATCAGAACATGAAGCATCGATACTAACATTAATTGRAAAAGCTTACAAAGAGAAAATACCTATAACCGTTTTCGCATCCGAACGAACAAATATCTGGAACGAAGAAAAAAAAATAAAAAGCTTTGTAACAGAAGATTTTTCTATTTCTTATTTAACCGAAAAGGAAATAGAAAACTTAATCGACAAACTCGAAAAATATGATTCTTTGGGCTTCCTAGAAAGCAAAACTAAAGAAGAAAGGAAAAAGGAGTTATCGGAAAAGGCAGGACGGGTTTTACTTGTTGCCCTTTATGAAGCAACAGGGGGCAAGACTTTCGAAGAAATTATTTTTAACGAATATGAGCAGATAAAAAGTGAACAAGCAAAATATTTGTATGTCACCGTGGCAATTTTGCATCGATTAGGATCAGAGACCAGGGCAGGATTAATAAGTAGAGTCCATGGGATAAATTTTAATGAATTCAAAAGCAAACTCTATAAACCGTTAGAATACATTGTTTTTGATGAGAAAAATCATTTTATAAATGATTACGTCTATAAAACAAGGCATCAGTATATAGCCGAGATAATATTTGAAACTGTTTTGAAAACTGAGCAAGAGCGATATGATGCCTATGTAAGCATTCTAACTTATTTAGATATTGACTATCATAGTGATTGGAATGCATTTCAATCGATGACTAACGCGAGAAAACTGAACGCCATTTTCAAAGACCCTATAAGAATTAGTAACCTTTATAAATTAGCTGAAGCAAAAAGCGTAGATGACCCGAAACTATTGCAGCAAAAAGCCATTTATCAAATGGTATCTAAAGGTGGAAATCTTAATCTTGCAGAAAAATACCTAAAGGAAGCTCATGAAATTACGCCTAATGACTCTGTTATTTCTCATTCATTAGCCGAGGTTTCTTATAAAAAAGCAGAATCCTCTAGAAATCCGTTAGAGAAACATCAGTATTTGAATCATGCAAAAAAGCTTTGTGAGGAAATTTTAAGGAGAAATAAAGAAGAGCCCTATAGTTATCACACCTTATTGAAAATTGCATTGATTAGACTTCGTGAGCTCTTAGATGAAGGCGACACTTTAGCAATAGAATCGAAGATAAAAGAAATTGAAAAGCTAGCTTCTACTGCTCGACAACTATTTCCAGATAAAGAATTTATTTTGGAAATAGAATCAAAATTCAATCAAATAATTGAAAATGAACCCAAAGCTATCGAATTGTTGGAAAAAGCTTTTAATATAAACAAGGCTTCTCCTTACATAGCATTAAGGTACGCAAAACTGCTACAGTCTAAAAAACAATTAAAGGATGCCTTGAACGCTTTGAAACAAACCTTGGATGTAAATCCTAATGATAAAGACGTAAACTTCCGTTATGCATATTTAACAAGTCTTTACAGTCCAGATAATGAAGCTGATATATTGCATTATTATCGAAGATCCTTTACTATGGGTGACACGCGTCATGATGCACAATTTTGGTAYGGTAGAGCTTTGTACATTTTCAATGACTTACCAAAATCTAAAGAAATTTTCGATGCGCTCTCAACTGCAAGAATCGGAATTGATCAAAAAAGGGAACCAAGAGGGATCTTGGAACACAACAATCAGAATATCAAATTTTATGGCACAGTAATAAGGAAAGAGCAGCATTATTTGATTGTTAAGCGAGATAAATTAGCAGATACAATTTTCGTCAATAGGTTTTCTGTTAGCAATTGGGATGATATAAAAT
>NZ_JBFUKZ010000046.1:0-11887 GCF_056400585.1 Mucilaginibacter sp. P5_A6
GTGAAGCAAGGTCTGTTCTTATACCTTTTAAAGCATAAGCCTTATTTGCACTGTAAAACAAAATTGGAACAGCAAAGCGGTTAATTGGCTTGCTATACTCAGGGTAATACGTTTGACTGGTATGATCAGCAGTTATGACAAAAATTGTGTTACTGTACCAGGATTGTGTTTTTGCGTAATTAAAAAATAATCGGAGCGAGTTGTCTGTATATTGTACGCATTTATCAATTGTAAGCGGGCCGCCTTTAAACCTTGCATGGTATTTTTCGGGAATCTGGTCCGGATCATGTGATGATAAAGTAAACAAAGTAGCCATAAATGGCTGTTTTTGCCCGCTAAGGGTTTTGCCCATAAACTGAAAAAATGGCTCGTCCCAAATACCCCAAATGCCATCATAATCTTGGTCGTTGTTGTATTCCGTTCTGCCGTAATAATTTTTAAACCCTAAAATATTACCAAATCCCTGGAAACCCATAGATCCGTTTGCCGCGCCATGGAAAAATGACGTTTGATAGCCTAAACTATCGCAGACAGACACGATGGACTGGATTTTTTGTTTCGCATAGGGTGATGAAGTAAAGGCCGTTTGAAATGACGGAATGCCAGCTAAAACGGACGACATGGCATGAATAGATTGACGGCCATTGGCATAAGCATTGGTAAATATTAAGCTGCTATCGGCTAATGAATCTAAAAAGGGAGTGTACGATTTAAAATCGGGTATAGCGGCATCTTTGTTCATGCAGCCCCAATACTCTCTTCCCATACTTTCCAATATAATAATTACAATATTGGGCTTCACAGCCGGGTTGCCGTTATATTGTTTTACCGGCTTAATGTTAGCATTGATATAGTTTTCGTCTGTCCAGTGTTCAATTTTAAAATTGTTGCTGCTAAGCGTTCTAAAAATTGCAAAAGGAGTATTTAATACTATATCGCCCTGGTTTGGAACGGTGACATGTTTATAGGCATCAACCATGTTAATTGGCCTGGTACTGTGTGCAAAATCGCCCCTTATTCCCCCGATAACTAATGCAAAAGCAACCAGGAACGCTACCACCGAGGAGTAAAAATAAGCGCTTAAATTTTTTATTGCGTGGGGCTTAACTTTTACCCGGTTATACAGCCAGATCCAGCAAAAACAACATAATATATAGATGATAATTACATACCAATATGCGTCAGAAAAATGAGTAAATAACGCCTTTTTGTTACTCTCGTCGGCAAGCACATCAAGCGTAGCTTTGGTTGACCGAACCTGGCTGAAACGATAATAAATAATATCAACAAAATTTGTGGCATAAGCCAGCAGGTTTGTAACGAAATATAAAATTGTAAGGCCTTTTTGATAATTAGGTCTTGTATTGATGGTTAACGGGAGAATGCTTAAAACAATAAATAAACTGTTAATGTACAATAGCGCAGTGGTATCAAAGGCCATTCCGTGATAACACAACTTTAATAAAGCAGAAAAATCATCAACAGCAAAAAGATTTGTATTAAATGCAAAAAATAAGATCCTGCTGATAAAATAGAATAAATAGCCTAATAATATGCGGTATAAAAGGACCTTATATTCACCCAATCTAAATTTAATCTCCATTAAAAATATTGTTTTTACTTACCGTTAAATTGCGTTGGGCACGAGATGATATTAAACCCTGTTCGGGAATGAACCTTGATATGCCTTCGCTTAATATGCCGGGAATTTGTTAAAAAGCGAATGTAAATAAAAAAACAAATAATTATTAAGTTATTGGCTGTTGTTGCAATATGGTCTGCACTTGCAAGGTTTTATTTACATTTTATTTACAAATGCTTCATATGGTTGCAGGGAACCACTATTGTAATATGTTTCTTACAAAAGGAATAATATTTTTTGTGAGATTTCATCGATATTTGGTTTTATCAGTCGCACTGACTGTATTAAACCAATTTACCTGTACTCCACGAAAATATTATAGTGACGGCCCGATGCCTGCATCAGCTGTAACTTCGGGATCAAATAAAATCAACTATCTAAATTATACAACTATTATGGAAAAATCACGTCGAACTTTTATCAGGCAGGTCGCATTAGTGGGGGCCAGCACATTACTCACCAAAACCGCGTGGAGCGCCAAAAGCTACAAACGTATTATCGGCGCTAATGATCGTGTACGGGTTGGTGTTGTCGGATTTTCTGACAGGCATAAAAGTTCGCATATTCCCAGCTTTATGAACCACTGTAAAGAACTTAATTTTGAAGTAGTTGGTGTGTCGGATATCTGGAAAAGACGCAGGGAAGAAGGCGCGGCTACCTGGAAAGAGAAAATGCAGAATGATGTAAAGGCATACCGCAACAACGAGGAATTATACGACAGCAAAACGGTAGATGCAGTATTTATTAGCACCGCCGATTTTCAGCATGCACGGCATGCTATTGAAGCTGTAAAGGCTGGATGTGACGCTTATGTGGAAAAGCCTTTTGCCGAAACCATGGAAGATAACCGCGATGCCCTTAAAGCCATCAAGGAATCGGGTAAAATAGTACAGATAGGTTCGCAACGCAGGAGCGGGGCCAATTACCATGCCGCTAATGATTTTATCCACTCAGGTAAATTTGGCCCCATTACTATGGTTGAATTAACCTGGAATGTTAACCAGCCGGGCCGCTGGCGCCGACCAGAGCTGTTAGGCGTGTTAAAAGAAGCCGATACCGATTGGAAACGCTTTATCATGAACCGCCCGTACGAGGCGTTCGACCCGCGCAAGTACCTGGAATATCGTTTGTTCTGGCCATATTCGTCGGGGTTAGCCGGCCAGTGGATGAGCCACCAGATTGATACTGTACATTGGTTTTCGGGAATTAAACATCCGCGCAGCGTAGTTGCCAATGGTGGTATTTACATGTGGAAAGATGGCCGCAGAAACTGGGATACCATTTTTGCTGCCTTTGATTATGGGCCACTGGATGACCCTTCAACAGGCTTCCAGGTAACCTTTGGTTCGCGCATGCATAATGGCGATGAGCATCCCTCAGAGATCTACTACTCAAACGGCGGTGAATTAAACCTGATAACCAACAAGGTTTCGCCAAAAGGAGGTTTAACGCAAAAAATGGCTGCGGCCATGAATATGCAGGCCAACCTGCTGCCGGAGGTTAGCCTGGCAAATACCGAACAGGTAGTTGCTTCGGCCAATACAGGCGGCGATGTGCTTACATCAAACCATGTGCGTAACTGGATGGAATGCATACGCAGCCGCAAACAGCCCAATGCGCCCGTTGAAGCAGGATACAGTCATTCTATAGCTACTATTATGACCAATGCGGCTGTACGTACCGGCTATAAGGCCACATTTGATGAGAAAACACAGGAGGTAATGGCGAATGGTAAAATATTTAAATATTAATAAGTAATTATGATGAACAGGTTCAAAAAATTGGGGTTTGTTATAGGATTAACCGCTGTGACTTCGGCAGCGTCGGCTCAAAAAAATGAGCAGGTAAAGGTATTGAAGTCCGCAAAAGAACAAAAGGTAGAGGTTTTTATTGGCGGCAAGCTGTTTACCAGTTTCCTGTATCCCGATAGTCTTGAAAAACCGGTATTATACCCCCTGCACGCGGCTAATGGCAGCGTTGTTACCCGTGGTTTTCCGCTTGATCCTAAACCGGGCGATCCGACCGATCATCCCCACCATATTGGTCTTTGGTTTGATTTTGAAAACTTAAACGGGCTTGATTTCTGGAACAATTCATATGCTATCCCCAAAAGYAAAAAGAATTTATACGGCTGGATCCGTACCGACAAAGTACTGGAGACTAAAAGCGGCACAATGGGCGTATTAGCTTATCATGCTAACTGGACCAACCAGCAGAAATACGTAATTTTAGAGGAGACCACGCGTTTTGAATTTAGCGGCAGCGGCAACCAGCGTATCATCGACAGGGTTACTACCTTAAAAGCTGATACAGATGCTGTTTTTAAGGATGCCAAAGACGGAATGCTGGGGCTGCGTTTAGCACATGAATTACAGATGCCCACTACCGAAGATCAGAAATTCACCGATGATAAAGGGAACGTAACCATTGTTAAAGGTGGTACGGATAAAGTAGCCAGCGGCAATTATTTAACCAGTGCAGGCAAAACAGGAAACGATGCCTGGAGCACCCGTGGCGTATGGTGCAAAGTTTTTGGTAAAATGGGCGCCGATTCGGTAAGTATCGCTATAGTAGATCACCCTGCGAATCCAAATTATCCTACATTCTGGCATGCCCGCGGGTATGGCTTATTTGCGGCCAATCCCCTTGGCGAGAAAATTTTCACCAATGGTAAATCAGAAAAAAATCTGCACCTTAAAAAAGGAGAATCGGTAACCTTCCGTTTTCGTGTAGTAATTAACAATGGCGAACAAACCGTTAGCACTACCCAGCTTGATGGGCTTGCTAAAGATTTTGCTAAAAAATAATTTTTGCTGCCTGCCATAACAAGTTGTACAGTCCCAGACTTACGAAGTTTCTAAAACTTCGTAAGTCTTTCGCCGGCTGATGGCTCCTCGCTATGCTTTATGAGCTTACTAATCCCTGTTCCAAAAAGCCGGAGGTTCAATCCCCAACGACCGCAGGTAAACATAACCCTGGGCCCTGTGGTGGATTTCATTATCAATCCAGTAAAAAATTATATCGGATGTTACACCCTCATACGCTCCAAAAGCCAACATCATTTCATGAAACTGCTGTGGCGGGATCTGCGGCCAAAGGTGGTTGATGGTATCCGTTACTTTATCCCACCTGTTTAGGATTTCTTCTTTTGTATTTGCCAGGGATTTTCCGGAATGGTGATCCAGTTTATCTATTGATGTAGGCGCATCTTTGAAAAGATCCTGGATCCCCGCATCGGCTATTTCCACTATCTCGTTTATCATGTCCGAAAAGGGGCGCATTCCACCAATCGAATATTCAAATAGCTTGTCTTCCGGAAAAGCTTCAATTACCTGCCTTGTTAAGCGGCGATGACCTTGCCAATGATTTAAAATGGCGTTAGGGGAGGTGAACCCTTCAACTGCGTTGCCTGTTTGCTGTTTGATTAGATTGTTTTCCATTGTCTGTTTTGCTTTTAAACGATTTCACAACAAAGAAAAGCAGCGCTAATGACAGCCCTATGTCAGTAGGGAGAAAAGATATTCTGAGAAAGTTTCGCCCCACGTTGGAGCAAGTAAAAAAAACACTAACTAATAAGCTAACGGTTTTCTGTGCACTGCGCGGGACTTTATTAGAATTATTTGAAAGTATGTTATTGATAATCAATGCATTAATAGATGTCTGGAACTGCCTATCAAACCCCATTGGGTTATTTGTCGATTGACAACCATTGAGCGAAGATTAAAATCCCTTAATTTTGACGGCTCGAGTTTTAATTTTAATTGATTAGCGAAGTTAATCTATCTTTGGGGCTTAAATTTTCAAATTATATTTTCATGGCAAAAGCATCCGAAATTAAAGTAGGTAATATACTACGCTTCAACGGCGAACTGGTAACCGTAACAGAAGTACTGCATCGTACACCAGGCAAAGGCGGAGCATTCTATCTGGATAAGTTTCGTAACATAAAAACAGGAAAAATTGTTGAGGCCCGTTTAGCCACCGACGAGCAGGTTGAAATTTGCCGTGTAGAAACAAATGATTTTCAATACCTGTATGAAGATGGCGAAGCCATGGTGATCATGGATAACACCACTTTCGACCAGCATAATATCCCCAAAGCGCTTTTCGGGCCCGCGGTGAAATTCCTGAAAGAAGGGATGAGCGTGATCGTTTCGTTTGAAAGCGAAGAACCGATCATGGCGGTAGCACCCAACTTTGTGGAGCTGGAAATTACCTACGCCGAACCTGCCGTTAAAGGTGATACCTCATCGGGCGCGCTGAAAACAGCGACTACAGAAAACGGAATAGAAATTAAAGTACCTCTCTTTGTTAATCAGGGCGATAAAATAAAAGTTGATACCCGCACTGGCGAGTACGTTGAGCGGGCTAAATAGGTAAACACCTATCAATTTACTATTAAAACATAAAAAGCTCCTTAATTATTTGAGGGGCTTTTTATATGTTGCGCTGAATTTGTGCATTCCTTAGAACACTTGACATTGAATTAGAATACCCCAACGTTGAATTATATAACGTAATGTTTCCAATGAATGAATTTAAATTATTACTGCATGAATGGGTAGATTTTAACCGGAAATACAATAAAGATATTTCTTAACATTTCCTCGCCGTCCATTAAAGCACAAAGGCGTTGTCATATTCAGTCAATGGCCTATTAAAAAGTGCGGAAGAAGGGACTGTATTAGAACACTTGGCAGGTATTTTAAAGGTGATCGAATCTATTTTAAATACGCACTAAACAATTTGATTTAGTTAATTTTAGCAACAATCATTATGTCGCACTATGAAGTCGCACTATGAATAAACAACAAACTGAGGAAATTATCCAGATACTTATTAACAAGGATGTTAAATTTGAAAGTGGCCTAACGGATGACGAGACTTTAAAAATAGAATTGACATTCGATGTTAAATTTCCACCTGATTATAAATTATTTCTGCAAACAGCGTTGCCTATTTCAGAAAATTTTGTGAATTGGAGACAGGGGTTACATTCAAAAGCAATCTCAGACAAAATATTTTCAACGCTTGCCTGGCCGCTGGATGGACTGTTATTCGATATAGAATCAAACAATTTTTGGGTTGATACTTGGGGCAATATGCCCAATAGTTATGATGAAAAAGTATTAATAGCAAAACAACATTACACAAGTTACCCTCGACTAATACCAATTTATTCGCACCGATATATTCCAGGTCAACCTGATGAATACGGGAACCCGATTTTTTCAGTTTATCAAATGGACATTATATATTATGGATATGATTTAGCTACATATCTCGCGAATGAATTTAATTTTGCTCTGCCAAATAATTTCACTTTTCCTGAAGAACCTATAAGAAAAATTGAATTTTGGAGTGACTGGGTAAACGGTAATTAATATGATCAACTTTTGTTAAAACAGGACTGGAACCAAAGCATCTTCATTATCGGTGTTATATAGTATTTAAACAAAAAAACAGTCAAATTGACCGGGTTTTAAACTGCTGTGCGGAAGATGGGACTATATTAGAACACCTTGAGGAACTTTTGAATGTAATTGAGAAAATAATTAAGTTTGAGAAACACCAAGATCATAAACATAATGGCATATAATTACAGCTTAACTTGGCTTACTAATAAATTTGATCAAGGCGAAATACTTAAATTCTTGTTTTTTTGGGGACATTCAAACACATTAAAAGAGGACGTTGGTAAATTTTGCTTTAGCCAATGGTTTGAATTGCCGTTCATAATTGATGGGATAACCTATAAAACCGCCGAACATTGGATGATGGCTAATAAAGCTTTATTGTTTAATGATTCAGGTATTTATCAAAAAATTATAAATGCCAAAAGCCCTGGTGAGGCAAAAGAATTAGGAAGACAGGTGTTAGGATTTGATGAACAGATTTGGATTGCAAACAGATACGACATTGTTGTAAAAGGCAATGTACATAAGTTTAATCAGCATCCTCCATTTGCAGATTTTTTAATAAATACAAAAGACAGGATATTAGTTGAAGCAAGTCCTATTGATAAAATATGGGGCATTGGTTTATCTAAAGATGCGGAACAAATCGACAATCCATATTTCTGGAATGGCCAAAACTTACTGGGTTTTGCGTTAATGGAAGTTAGAGATTTTTTTACAAAATTTGGATATTTTAACTACTTGGAAAGCACGGTACCCCCACCATGGAAAGTTTATCCTAAAATTGACCCGCCTGATATGTTTTGGCGTATGGGAAAAGGAGAAGATGCTTTGTCTGCATTTTTTAAATACTATAATTCGCTTACAGAAAGAGATCGAACCATCTTTCGCTTATCTAACTCAACTCCATATAGTTGGAACAATTTTTACGACTAATAACTAAATATCTTATACTAAAAGAGCCGTTAACTTATCCAGTTAACGGCTCTTAAACTGTTGTGCGGAAGAAGGGACTCGAACCCCCACGCCTCGCGGCGCCAGATCCTGAGCCTTGATAAAACCTAAAATCTATACAATAGATTATTGATCTGTTTTTTTTCGTAAAGCCATGGCTTTGGCATTAATCTGTTCTACGCTCATGCCTTCAAAAATATTTCGCTGCCACAGGGTATAGTCAAATGGATCTCTATTTAATAAAGTAATAAAACGTTCCRCATTTACTTCGCCTAAAGCCTCCAATAACGCACCTAACCCCTTTTGCTTAATTTCTGTGTCTGTTATAGTTATCATAACTCTTCAATTACATTGATAAATTCAATCGGGTTGAATACTTTGATCTCGTTCAAATTCTTCATTTTTTTGTGAATGAGGTCGTCGGTTGTCAAAAAATATTCGCAATCCGTTTCTATCGCACACGCCATATGCAAAGCATCTTTTGCTTTAAGCCCCAGTTTGACGAAATTATTAGCTGTTAATAAAACAGCTTCTGTCTCCTCGATATCAATGGCCGATAAATTCTTCCATTTTTTAATTGTATATCTTCTTTCAAAAAAAGGGTTAGCTTCATTTTCAAAATCGAGTATATAAGACCAGGCTAATTCAATTTTCTCTGCCCTTATCATCAACTGAATATAAAGTTTAGCGTCTGTTTCCAGTTTCACCCGTATGCCGGATTGATCATCAAATGGCCTGTTAAAGCAGCAGTTATCGAGATATATCCGCATATATTCAAATATACTAATAGAAGTGGTGTTTTAGCAAATGTGGATAAACATGAAATAAAAACAAAAAGCCCGATCAAATTGACCGGGTTTTAAACTGCTGTGCGGTAGGTGKAACTGTATTGGAACACCTTGAATATCTACAATTGATAATCCAAAGCTATTCTTCAATATATTTATCCTACAAGCAAACCTATTTTTCTATTTTAGTTATTTATAGGGTATTCAATTTGATTGTATGGCTTTCCTTCAAGGATAGATTGTATTGAGTTACTAATTGCATCTAAATTATTTTGTTTGTTATTCGTTACTAAAATAATTGTGAAATTAGGATTGCTGATTAGTAAGGCTTGATAATTGAAAGCAGCACCATCGTGTGTATGATTTATTACTTTACCCAATTGAATATCTCCTTCTCCAAGACCAGTTTGATTTCCTTTGGAAAAAGGATTGAAAAGTTCCAGCGTTGATTCAGGAGTAATAAGTTTAAATGAATTAATTGCTTCAGACCACTTATAAAAATCTTTTAAATTTAATGCGGTCCAGCCTGAAATATTATATTTAATAATATCCTGTTTACCTTCATTATTAAATGATTTAGCAAAGAGTTTCTCTTTTTCATTAGGATCGACAACTCCATTTTTTATTCCGATAGGTTGAAGTATTTTTTTCATTACAAAAGAATTGAAAGACATATTGGAAATTTTTTCTATGATTCTTCTCTGTAGAAATACATTATTGTTATTATAATCATATTTTGTTCCTGGTTCAAAATCAAGAAATGCAGTTTTTTTTAATTGCATCATATTTTCAGAATCTTGATTAACTTCATTCCATTTTATTTGTGGAAGACCACTTGTATATTGAAGTAAGTGAATGATTTTAATTTTGTTTGCCCAAGAAGGTAGCTCAGGTAGAAACTTAGAAATTGAATCTTCAAGTTTTAATTTTCCTTGCTCTTTAAGCATCAAAATGCCGACAGCATTAAATTCTTTTGCAATTGAACCGATATGAAAGCGATACTTTTTATTTAATTGAATTATGCCACTTGCGTTTGCTTGTCCAAAGGCTTTCTCATATATTATTTTCCCATTTTGAGAAATTAAAATGTTTCCGTTAAATACTTTTGACTTATGTGCTTTTTCAAATAAACTATCAAGATTTTTTTCTTTTTGGAAGGATTGACTGTAACAATTACTACAAGTTATTAGCAAAATAGTAAAAAGTAAAATTCTAGTTGTTTTAATTATATCCATTATATGAAATTTCAATTACTTGATGATTCCGATTGTCCCGTTAGGCATACCTCGAAAGCCTCTTAGAGAAATCTGAGGGGCTTTTTTATTTTATTGCCGATAGCTTGCCGGCCTTATCTGAGGGGGTATTTGTTATTCTAATGCAAAACAAATACTTTTTTTATTCCCCACAACAATTCTGCTGGATCCCCTATAATCGGTGTTATATAGTATTTAAACAAAAAACCCAGTCAAGTTGACCGGGTTTTAAACTGCTGTGCGGAAGAAGGGACTCGAACCCCCACGCCTCGCGGCGCCAGATCCTAAGTCTGGTGCGGCTACCAATTACGCCACTTCCGCATTAGGATTTTTAACAGGTCGCAAAGATAGCGTTTTAAGGTAAATTATAAAACATAATTTTAGTTTTTTATCTATCTGTCTCATTACTTTACTGTTAATTTAATTGCAGGTATTATTAAGGATGTATAAGCCCCACCCAAACTTCCCCGGAGGGCTACTGTGTGTACACATCTTTTAGATTCTATCGATACTTAAAAAACGGTTGTCATTTCGAGCGAACCAGGGAGGGAATTGAGCGCTGGAGTGAGGAGAAATCTTCTACACCCTGCTCTAAAGCACGCATGGCTGACTGTCTGTCGCATAAGATTTCTCTTTCGCGCCCCCGTTTTTCCCCCTTTCGCTCAATCGAAATGACATTTTCTTTTATTAAAAAGATGTGTACACACGGTAGGTCGTTTAGAGGGGAATCATTACCTCAATGACAGCGGCGTATGTGTTCCGGGAATGTATAAAAACATTGCTGAAAAATTTTAATTTTCCGAACAATTTTAAAACTCGCTTGTACTAAAGAAGCATCATATACCGTAAATAATTATGACCAATACAGTAAACTATTATATTAAAAAAGACAACGGCGCTGCCTTAAATATCATCATTGAACCGGTGCTAACCCAGGCCGCAAATAACCACCGTGATTTTACCGGTGTGTACGCGTTATACAAAGGCAACGATCATGGAGAAGCGCAGCTGTTAGAGCTCCAGGACATAGCCCCGGAAATAGGGGATAGCCTTCCTTTATTGGACAATGTGAAAAATCCTGATTTTTTAGGCAGGCTAACTTATAATGCCATTAAGTTGAAATGGGAATACACCGGCGGAACGCTATCAGCAAAGGAACAAGAGCAAATTGTAGCGTTTATACAAAGCGCGAAATAATATATAAATTTGCCTGCTCATTTTAAATAAAAACTATTGTACTCCCGCGATCAAGCATCACAAATTAAACAGGCATTCTGGACCGCCTTTGGTCAATATATTGCACCACAGCCATCGGCAGATGGTTTAAAAATAAACTGGATAAATTATAAAACAGGCATCAAACACCTTAACTTTAAAATGCAGGCCGATAACCGCTCGGCTTTTATCGCTATTGAAATCTCGCACCCTGATCCCGGCATCCGTGAACTCATATTTGAACAGTTTAAGGAGCTTAAAGCTGTATTTAATTCAAGTATTGAAGAGGAGTGGGACTGGCAACTTCACACTACCGACCAAAACCACAAAACCATAAGCCGCATCATCAAAACCCTGCCTAACGTAAGCATATTTAATCAAAACGACTGGCCCGCGTTGATCTCATTCTTTAAACCCCGCATCATTGCCCTCGATGATTTCTGGAGTACCGCAAATTACAGCTTCGGGATATTTAAGTAGATAAGATTGCAAATGTGCAGATGTAAGATGTTGTTTAAAAATAAATAAACAGACCGTCATTGCGAGGTACGAAGCAATCCCTAACTATACAGAGCAGACTATTAAGGTTCGCTCTGCTCATCGGGGATTGCTTCGTAC
>NZ_JBFUKZ010000047.1:0-11641 GCF_056400585.1 Mucilaginibacter sp. P5_A6
GTTGTGGCTGCTGCAACAATTATTACTGTAATTATATCCCGGCTATTTTAATCTCGCTTTTAACCATGTCACAACCCAATCCTTTTCAACTCCAACCGCTGGAACCCGTAAACGTAAAGGACATCTTTTTTAAATATTCGCGCAACTGGGGCTGGTTTGCATTGGCTTTACCCCTTTGCTTACTGGCAGCCTTTTTATATTTAAGGTATGCCACAACAGAATATCATATTGAAAGCACCATATTAGTGACCGATGATTCAAAGGGATCTGATATATCGCAAATGGGTAATTTGTTCAGCGATCTTGAAATTTTTAAATCGGGCAAAAATATAGATGATGAAATTGAGGTAATTAAAGGTAAAACCTTAATGCAGCGTGTACTGCGCGATTTGAATTTACAGGTAACCTATCAAAAAAGAGGTAAAATTAAAAATACTGAAGTTTACGGAAGTTCTGTTCCGGTACAGGTAAGCATTGCCAGGCTTGATTCTTCTGCTTATGGCAAAAGAATTATCATAGTACCAATATCGGCGAGCCAGTTCACATTTGATGACGCCAGCAGTAAAGCAGTGTATCACTTTGGCCGGCAAATTAAAAAGCCTTATGGTTTATTTACAATAAATGCCGCTTTGCCAGCCAATATCCTTGTAAATAATGAGGTGACGCTTCAATTTAATAACATGAAAAAACTTGTTCAGTCGTACCTGGACAATTTGATAATTACCCCTGTTAATAAAAATGGTAACGTTCTTAAACTTTCGTTAGATCATTCGGTTCCGAAAAAAGGTATCGATGTTTTAAATAAATTGGTTGAATACTACAACCTGGAAAATATTGAGAACAAAAATGAAACAGCTTCCAAAACCATATCGTTTATTGATGACAGGCTGGTTTACCTGGTTAAAGAGCTATCCGGAGTTGAAAAGGATGTTGAAAATTATAAGAAAAAGAATGATGTTACCGACATCAGTTCCGAATCGCAGCAATACCTGCAAAGCACCGGCGATTATGACAAAAAGCTAAGCGACTATGAGATACAGATAAGTATATTACAATCTATTGAAAGCTATATTACTAATCAAAAAACCCAGGCCGACCTGGTACCAAGCTCATTAACCATACAAGACCCCACTTTGGTTGAACTGATTAATAGCTTTAACCAGTTACAGCTTCAGCGAAAAAGGTTATTAAAATCAAATTTTGAAAGCAGCCCCGTGGCAATCAGTATAACAGACCAGTTATCAACCCTAAGAAAAAATATTTTAGAAAATATCCGGAATATTAAAAAGGGGCTTATGATTGCCCGCAACTCTTTAAGCGGTAAAAATGTAAAGTTTGAATCGTTGAAAAAGAATGTGCCCTCGATTGAAAGGCAGTTACTGGAAATAAAAAGACAGCAAAATATAAAGGAGAATTTATATCAATACCTGTTGCAAAAGAGAGAAGAAGCAAGTCTGTCGCAGGCTGCAGCGGTATCTAATTTAAGAATCATCGATAAAGCCGATGTGGATGAGATTCCGGTAAAGCCAAAACGTACCGTTATTTTATTGGCAGCTTTATTGGCGGGGTTTGTTATTCCTGTTTTGGTTATATCATTCATAGGCATGCTCAATAATAAAGTTTCAAATATTGATGATGTAAAAAATATTGGAGCTCCGGTATTAGGAGAAATAATTCACACAATATCAAAAGAAAAATTCCTGATAAAAAAAGATAGCCGAACCATTTTTTCTGAAATGTTCAGGTTATTAAGAAGCAAACTTCAATTATCCGCTGCCGAGGGGCAAAACAAAGTTTTGCTGATCACATCAACCATGAGCGGTGAGGGTAAAACATTTTTTAGCATAAATATGGGAGCCACGCTGGCGCTGGCGGGTAAAAAAGTAATCATATTAGAATTTGATCTACGCAAACCAAGACTGCTAACTGATATGGGTTTATCTGCAGCATCAGGCCTCACCAATTACCTGGTTTCTGATTCAATAAATGTGGACGACCTGATTTTACAGGTTCCGGGTTTTGAAGGCTTATACCTGATGGGATCCGGAGAAATCCCGCCAAATCCTTCGGAGTTAATACTAAATGGAAAGGTAAACCACTTATTTGCCCATTTACGAGAAAAGTTTGATCACATTATTGTTGATTCTCCCCCGGTTGGACTTATTGCCGATGCTTACAATTTATCGTTGTTTGCAGATAGAACACTTTATATGATAAGGTACAACTATACGCTTAAAAGCCAGGTAAATATTATAAGAGATATTTACGATAAAAAGAGCATTAAGAATTTAATGATCATTCTTAACGATGGACGTAAAAAGAATTTGCAGGGCTATGGTGCGTATGGTTACAACTATAGTTACGGCTACGGAACAGAGGAGCATGAGCCCAGCGTATATCAAAAAATATTAAAAAAAAGGAAGCATAAGTAACAACCGCGATTAAAACTTTGTGAAGCTACAGGGATTGTATTATGTATTGCTCAAGTTATTAACTAAACACTACTCATAATGTCATTTGATTTGTATAATGCCCAAATAACTGTAATTGGCTTAGGCTATGTTGGTTTACCGCTGGCAGTTGAGTTTGCAAAAAAATATAATGTTATTGGTTTCGATATTAATGTACAGCGTATCGATGAGCTTAATCGTGGTTTTGATGTTAYCAGGGAAACAGATAAGGCCACGCTTACCGATGTTTTAAGTAAGAACAGGAAAAATAGGCTAACACTTACCAGCGATCATGATGCCATACTTAGCTCAAATATTTACATAGTTACTGTACCAACACCTGTTGATAAATATAACCGCCCGGATTTAACCCCATTGTATAAGGCAAGTGAAACCGTAGGAAAAGCTTTAAAACACGGAGATATTGTTATTTACGAATCAACAGTGTACCCCGGCGCCACTGAAGATGAATGTGTGCCGGTTTTGGAAAAATTTTCTGGCCTGGTGTTTAACCACGATTTTTTTGCAGGCTATTCTCCGGAACGTATAAATCCGGGGGATAAAGAACACACACTTACCCGCATAAAAAAAGTAACATCAGGATCAACGGCACGGGCGGCTGATATTGTAGATGATTTGTACAGATCCATCATCACCGCAGGTACGCATAAAGCGCCATCAATTAAAGTAGCCGAGGCGGCAAAGGTTATTGAAAACGCGCAGCGTGATATTAATATTGCTTTTGTAAATGAGCTTTCAAAAATATTTTGCAAGCTTAACATCGATACCAAAGAAGTACTTGAGGCTGCATCAACTAAATGGAATTTTTTAAAGTTTTCTCCAGGCCTGGTTGGTGGCCATTGCATTGGTGTTGACCCCTATTATTTAGCCCAAAAAGCTCAGGAAGTTGGATATCACCCGGAAATTATACTCGCCGGCCGCAAGCTGAATGACGGTATGGGCGAATACATTGCACATGAGGTTATCAGGTTAATGGTTAAGAAAGACATTCCTGTTAAGGGGGCCAATGTGTTGATTTTAGGAATCACTTTTAAAGAGAACTGCCCCGATGTACGCAATACCCGAGTTGTGGATATAGTAAATACCCTAAAGGAGTTTAATGACCGGATAACTGTATTTGATCCGCTGGCCAACTGCAGTGATGTTGAACATGAATACAATATAAAATGTGTTGCGCGGCTGGAAGAAGGTGTCACCTACGATATAGTAATACTTGCAGTTGCGCATGATGCATTTAAAGAATTGGACATCGAAAAACTATGCAAAAGTCAAAGGGTAATTTATGATGTAAAATCAATATTACCCAAAGAATTGGTTGATGCAAGGTTATAGTATTTATTAATAAAAAAATGGATATCACACTATATCATTCACAGGACCTTAGCGCCCGCCATTTCCTGGTAACCGGCGGGGCTGGTTTTATAGGCAGCCACCTGGTTGATTATCTGCTTAAAAATAACGCGGGTAAGGTACGCGTGCTTGATAATTTATCAACCGGTTCAATGAATAACCTGTTGGCTTTTAAAGGCAACAGTGCATTTGATTTTATTGAGGGTGATATAAGGGATGCCAAAGTATGCAAGCTGGCAATGGACGGAATAGATTATGTTTTGCACCAGGCTGCCTTAGGTTCGGTTCCCCGTTCAATTCTTGATCCGTTTACTACCAATGATGTTAACATTACCGGATTTTTAAATATCATAACAGCCGCAAGGGATGCTAATGTAAAACGGCTGGTTTACGCAGCAAGTTCAAGCACCTATGGCGATAGTAAAGAATTGCCAAAGATTGAGGATAATATAGGTAAACCACTGTCTCCCTATGCGGTAACCAAGTATGTTAATGAATTATATGCGGACGTTTTTTCAAGAACATATAATTTTAATACTATCGGGTTGAGGTACTTTAATGTTTTTGGTCCGAGGCAAAATCCTTTGGGCGCATATGCAGCGGTGATTCCATTATTTATTAAAGCCGCGTTGCATAATGAAGCCCCCACCATTAATGGTGATGGGTTAACCAGCCGCGATTTTACATTTGTTGATAATGTTGTGCAGGCCAATATGAAAGCCCTGTTTCATGATGAGTTATTAAAGCATGAGGTATTTAATATTGCCTGCGGCGAACAAACTACCCTAAACGAACTCTGGCAGTATATAAGTGAACTGGCAGGTATTGAAACCCCCGCTAAATACGCCGGCGAAAGAAGAGGAGATGTAAGGCAAAGCCTGGCATCGGTTAATAAGGCAATGTATGTTTTAAATTATTTACCGCAGGTATTGGCCAAAGAGGGGCTTCAAAAAACATACGATTGGTATAAAATGAATTTAAGTATGAATGCTTAAACATTGAAAGTGAGCAGATCAATGATAAGCCGGTTCTTAAAAAAAGGCAATGCAAAAAGCTACTCATATTCCTATTTAGGGAATTTGTTTAGCTCGGTAAGCCAGTGGGTGGTATTGATGCTGATTTCGAAGCTTTATGGTACGGCGCAAATGGGGTCATATGCGTTAGCTATGGCCTGGATACTGCCGTTTTATGCTTTTTTTTCGCTGCAGATAAGGAATATACATGTTGCCGATCAAACAAATACATATGGCTTTAATGTTTTTTTCCAGATAAGAATAGTTTGCTCCCTTGCATTTTTGATAGTTACAGCTTTAACCGGCTATTTATTTTACCGGGATATTTTCTTCATTTTTCTTTTGGGCGGCATGTTTAAAAGCATCGAGATGATAAGCGACATCATACATGCCGAATTTCATAAACGTAAAAAGATAGAGGTATACAGCAAGATGTTAATGTTCAGGTCTGTATTGGCCATTATATTGAATCTGCTCATGTTTAAGTTTATAAAATCCTTCCAGGTAGCGCTTATATCCTTGCCTATAGCTTACTGCTGCAGCATGTTTATCGATTTTAGATTGCTTAAAAATTTACAGGTAAAAATTAAGCCTGGGGCATACCATCCGCTGATCAGGAAGGTTGTTGCTACCGGGGTACTAACAGGATTATCTTTGTTATTGGTTTATTTATTGCCTAATATACCCAGGTTCATACTCGAAAAATATCGTAATAGTTTTGAATTAGGTTTGTTTTCGGGGTATTTATCATTAGTTATCTTTAGCCGCATATTTGTTCAATCTATAGTTCAAAACAGCCTTCCTTACCTGGCCCAGCATTATGATGAAGGTAATTATGATAAATTTTTATCGAAATTAAAAAAGGAAGCACTGATCATTACAGTTTTAGGACTGGCGCAATTTTTATTGGTGCCCTTAAGCAATTACCTGTTCCCCATACTTTTTAATAAGGATTTCAGGGGTAACCAGGTTTTACTGTGTATAATTTTTGCAGGTTCGCTGTTTACATTTTTAGCGTTTGTTTTAAATAATGCTGTCAATGCTATGAAATTGTTTCGGGTGCAGCTGCCGGTGTATGCTTCGCTTGTTGTAATATCCTTTATTCTTGGGTTTTTGCTTATCCCGCGATACGGTTTAAACGGGGCAGGGATGGTTTACCTGCTGGTGAATATTTGCTTGTGCGCCATGCTGCTTGCCATTGTTTGTTTAAGGCTGCAGGGCAAGGTTAAACTAATAAATATCATATCCAAACAAGTAACAGCATGCTAAAGTTTACGCTTTTTATATATGCATTGTTACCAAGAGTTATACTTGTTTTTTTTTATGACGCTATCAAGCCTTTTTCGCAAAAAATATTTTTAGGTATACGGTATTGCATCATCAAAAGCCTTTGCGCTACGGCTGGTCAAAAAGTGATTATAGGATCAAATGTTTCCATAAAAAACTGGAAAGGGCTTAATATTGGCAATAATGTTAGTATACAGGATGGTTCATATATTGATGGTTATGGCGGCATTACTATCGGTAACGATGTATCTATCGCCCATCACTGCTCGCTGTTAAGTACCACTCATGCCTGGGGAGACGCTGCTTTGCCTATTCGTGCTAATCCAGTCGAAAACAAGCCATTAATTATTAAAAGCAACGTTTGGCTTGGATGCGGTGTAAGGGTACTTGCCGGGGTTTGTATTGAAAAAGATGTGATAATTGGAGCCGGCAGCATTGTTACCAAAAGCCTTGCCGAAAATGGTATTTATGTGGGCAACCCGGCAACATTTTACAAAAAGGTTTATCCTGCTAACGATAAAGCCGGAGTTTTTAAAAACAGGAAGGGTGGTTTATCAGATGAATAATAAATTAAACAAATCTGTAATAGCCGTGGTGCTTACCCTGATCGTTGATCTTCTTATGCTGCTGGTTTTTAACATTCCATTTGATTGGTATTTGATACCAGTTTCGCTTTGTGGCATATTATCAACTTACCAGATAATATACATTTTTGGAGTAACTAATGAATTTGGCTTAAGGCTGCCGCTGGTATTCTATTTTTATTGCACACTTTGGTTTGGATGTTATTTTGCTCCCTTACTGCATTTCGCGCTCAATTTTTGGCTCATTTTCAATAATTCGTTAGTGTTGCCAAAGCACTGGGAACCATATGTACTTATCATAGGTACACTCAACGCTATTGGACTGGGAATTTTTATTTACGCCTACAAATATTTTTATGGTACGGCCAGGGCACACAAAAAAGTTTACCTGCTGCTTAGCGCGCTCAAAATTAATTATGTTTATGCGTTGTGTATCATCAGCTTTGTTTGCCAGGTAATAGTTTATGCAAAGCTGGGGGGCATATCGGGATTTATATCAACTTACGAAACCCGCTCTGAAGATCAGGGTTTTGCTGGTTTTGGTCTTTTGTTTATAATATCGGAGTTTTTCCCAATTGCTTTAATTTTCCTGTTCTACATTAAAGCCTTATATAGTCCCTTACTACGTAAGGGTAAAAGTGTTATGATTTTCCTTGTACTGCTTTTTGTAGCCTGTATGCTGTTTGGCGGGTTAAGGGGCAGTCGCAGCAATACCATATTAACTATGCTGCATGCTTGTATGGTAATTCACTATTTTATCAGGAAATTCCAGGTAAAGGAGATGGTTATTGGCGTTTTTATGCTCATCTCCTTTATGTATGTGTATAAGTTTTATAAGCAGGGAGGTTCTGAAGCAGTATCGGCATATACCGAAGGTACGCTCGATGTATCTGAGGATAAGTATAATTTCAATGTTTTTGAAATGCTGCTGACTGATTTTGCCAGGGGAGATATTCAGCCTTATTTGGTTTATCGTTACCAAAACTCAAACTATAAACCTAAGCTTGGAGCTACATATATTGGCGGCTTAATTCATTATGTACCGGGTGTTGATAAAGAATCGCTTACTACTAAAAAAACCGCTGCAACTGAATTATTATACGATTATAACGGAAAAGTAAAAGGTTTTTATACTACCCGAATATTTGGGTTACTCGGCGAATACATTTTAAACTTTGGTTATTACTCTGCCTTTTTAATTTTTTTACCACTTGCCTTTTTTATTGCCAGGCTTGATAAATGGGTATATTCCCTTACCCAAACCGATGTGCGGAATTTTATAGCGCCTTTGTGGATCCTTTTTATTGTGTTTTTATTCAGTGCTGATCTGGACAATGTTATATTCTTTTTTATGAAGCGCATGTTGTTGATTATCGTAATGTTATCATTGGTATCCGGCAAGTTTATAATGACATCAGTTAGGGACGAAAATAATCAGCTTGCCGCATGAAAAAGTTGCTAATACAAGGCTGGGTGTTGGAGAAAGATGATGATGGGTTTCATATTGCCTCAACCCATTATGGTTATATTAAAGAGATTGTTAAATATTACAGTACCATTTGTCTTCTGTCTCCGGTTAAGCAATTAGGCGCAGGTGATAAGAGTTGCTTAAGCCCGCTTAAAAACGCCGGGAACCTACTTGTATTTGAATTGCCTTATTCAAATACCTATATATCTGCGGTAAAAAACTTCTGGTCGTACTACAAGGCTTATAAACAGCTTCGGTATTTGTATGATCGGGTTTATGTACGTTACCCCATTCCATTTGGCTGGTTGAGTAAGTTTTTTTTTACTGATATCATCATCCATTTTGTTGGCGACCCGGTGGACGCCGCGCTTACCAATCCTAATTTTAGTAAGTTAAAAAAACAAATGCTCATAAACCTGTTTATGCCCGAGCATTTATTGTATATGAAAGCCTGTAAAAAAGCCCGGGTATATACTAATGGATTTCATATTAAAGAGAAACTTAAAAGGTATGATATAAAAGCAGAGGCGGTAATATCATCAACTCTTGGCGATGATGATTTTTACATGGATGAAGATAATTTGCCGGCTTGCGATAAGTTAAGATTGTTGTATGCCGGTTATCTGCGCAGGGCTAAAGGGATTGAAGTTTTAATAAAAGCTTTTCATTTGTTACTGCAGAAATTCCCGGCAACAGTATTTACCATAGCGGGTTCTGGTGAAAACGAAGAGGAGTTAAAAGCTTTAGCCAAAAACTTAGGTATAAGCCATGCAATTACATTTACCGGGCATATAGATAGCCGGGATGAGCTAAACAAATTATACCGCTCGCATGATTTGTTTTGTTTTGCAAGTTTTTCTGAAGGTTCTCCGCGTGTTATTTTAGAGGCTATGGCAAACGGGATAAACGTTGTCTCAACCCCCGTTGGATCACTGCCGGCCATTTTTGAGCACACAAAGGATATTGTTTTTGTCGAAGCCGGAAACTCCGAAGACTTTTGCAATAAAATATCTGCCCTGGTAACCGATCGCGAATATTGTCTCCGGCTCAAAAAAAACGCATTTGAAAAGGCCCGACGGTACACTACAGCCCGGTTTATTAAAAACATATTTGAATGAAAATCAGGATATCAATTATATACTCATGGTTTGTGCGCATAACAACAGCATGGCTGCCGGATATCCCAATAATTATGCGTTTAAGGGGCAGTATGTATTCGCTTATGATGAAAAAATGCGGGCATAATTTGCAGGTACCATCAACAGTTATCTTTAATTCATTAACGGGTTTATCTATAGGCAAAAATGTACTATTTGGCCATCGGGTAGTAGTAATTGGGCTTGCTGTTGATATCGGCGACGAAGTTTTAATAGGTCCTAATTGTCTTATCTCCGGCGGTAACCATACATTTTTAAATAAATCTTACAGGTACGGTCCGCATGTTGCACAGCCGGTGATTATTAAGGCCGGCTCATGGATAGGGGGTAATTGCTCAGTAACAGCCGGGAGCACTTTGCCCGGGCGCTCCATACTGGCGGCAGGCTCTGTACTTACAAAAGCATTTGACCAGGCCGACTGCTTATATGGCGGCGTGCCGGCCCGGCTATTAAAACCAATTAATCATGATAATGAAGTTTTATAAGCGGGTTGTATTTGTTATGGTAAGCCTGATTTTTTCGGCGTGCAATGGCTATTCACAAACCGGAGATTTTGTTTATAAATCAATTCCCGGTAAATACCTTGAGAAGCGTGTTTCGGTGGATGTATTGAACCTGGCTGCAAATGCAAAGCAATTGGCTTTTGATATTACCCGGATGTTGCCTGCTAATTACGTAACAAATGGTACTGTTGATTATACCGCATATATGCAAACTGCAATAAATAACCATGCTATTGTGCTGATGCCCGATTTCCCGGTTATGATAAACGATTCGGGACTTAGTTTAAATACTGGTCAAATCGTTGTATTTAATGACAGCTCAAAAATTATACTAAAGTCGAGTTCGCTTGCAACATATGAGATCATGAGGATTCATAATGTTGAAAATGTATCGGTTTATTTCCCCGTAATTTATGGTGACAAAACCAGCCACAACGGAGGCAAAGGACAATGGGGAATGGGTATAGCCATTAGGGCATCAAAAAATGTGACGATAGTTAACCCCAGGGTA
The DNA here is from genome assembly GCF_056400585.1 of Mucilaginibacter sp. P5_A6. Lineage (NCBI taxonomy): Bacteria > Pseudomonadati > Bacteroidota > Sphingobacteriia > Sphingobacteriales > Sphingobacteriaceae > Mucilaginibacter > Mucilaginibacter sp. P5_A6. The sequence goes on from NZ_JBFUKZ010000047.1 coordinate 10,345, forward strand.
TTTAAATGTTGGGGAGATGGAATATATATTGGACAGATAAAAAATAAAACATCCACAAACATTAATATATATGATCCACTGCTGGATGATAACCGCAGGAATGGAATCTCAATAACATCAGTTAACGGGTTAAACATCAGTGGCGGCGTTATAGCAAATAGCAACGGGCAGATGCCGCAAAGCGGAATTGACATTGAGCCCAACCGGGCAACTGATGTTATCGATAATATCAATATCAGTAATGTGGTAACGTTTAATCATCCTAAATATGGCATTGTAATTTCTCTTCAACAGCTGGTTAACAGAAAGCAGGGGAAAACATCAATAACTATTACCGCCCCGATTGATGAAAACTCCGGTAATGGTTTAGCGCTTACCGGTAAGCCTAATAGTCAAACTTTAATTGGCAATATACAGATAGCTAATCCTGTTTGGATCAATAACCGTTTATCTGCCTTGAAATTACCCTTACGTAACTATGGTATGCACTTGCGCATTACCCGGCCCATCGTCAGCAATCTGTTGAAAAAGGGCGATGAAAGCGAGGTTGGTAAAATAAAGGAAGCCATAAAAGATCAGCAGAATGTACAGATCGACTAACTGTTTACAAAACGATCATTTTAAGTAAATGTCATGTTCAACTTTAGTTTAAATATTTACAGATAATGATCTCTATCATAACCGCTGCATATAATTGTGAAGCATTTATTGAGCAAACAATAAAATCTGTACAGAGCCAAACCTGTGTTGATTGGGAAATGATCATAATTGACGATAATTCAACCGATGATACCCTTAACATAATTAAGACGCAGGCTGGTTTGGATAGCCGCATAAAATATCTTGTAAACACCCAAAATTCCGGACCGGCAAAAACACGCAACCGGGGCATTGAGGTGGCCAGTGGAAAATATTTGGCTTTTTTAGATGGTGATGACTTGTGGAAGGAAGATTTTATTGAGGTGTCTTTAAATTTTATGTTTGAAAATAGTTACCCCTTTATATTCTCTTCCTATACCCGTGTTGATGAAAAATTACAACCCTTATACACAGATTTTATAGTGCCGCTTAAGGTAAGCTATCAAAGTTTACTTAAAACATGTCCTATTTCCTGCCTCACAGCGGTAATTGATATAGAATATACAGGCAAATTCTATATGCCCGATATACCCAAGCGACAGGACTACGGGCTTTGGCTATCTATACTTAAAAAGGTAGGGCATGCGTACGGTATTCAGCAACCGCTTGCAACATATCGTATCCGGAAAAACTCGGTATCGCGCAATAAGTACAAGGC
>NZ_JBFUKZ010000048.1:0-10812 GCF_056400585.1 Mucilaginibacter sp. P5_A6
CATTAATATCATCATAAAAAAAGATCTCTTCTTTTACCGGATTTTCTAATAGTACATCCAAAACTTCTAATGCGTGTCCGCCGGCTCCGAAAATCACCATAGCTTTTGGTTTTTTATGGCACTGACTATATCATTAAATAAATGTTAATTTCACAACAATATTAAACATTAAATTCTTACATTAAACCACCTTTGATATAGGCTTTAAAAAACACCCTTTTTCTTAACAATACATAACAAGCTGATTTACATTTAATTAAAACCACTAAACAGGCAATATAGACATATGTTTATGGCCAATATGTAAAGGTATTTTACACTTTATGTGCAATATTTAATGATAGTTTACAATTTCAAACAATTGCTATAAGTTTATGTATTATTGAATACGAGTTAAATAGATTTGTCTTGAAACTTAGAGAAGAACAATATCTGCGGGGGTTCTCACAGGACTTTAAACCTAAATCCGGATAAAGGAGATAAATGGCTTAAAAGCAGGATACGTCCATAATAAGCTTGTTTGCCTAATTATACCTTTTGCATAAAAAACCGAAAAAGATGAGTTATGATGAAAAGCAGGATTTAATGGTCAGCATTTGCTGTATCACCTTCAATCAAAAAGAATTTATTTCCCAGGCGCTTGATGGTTTTATGCTGCAGGAAACAAACTTTAATTTTGAAATTGTAATTGGCGACGATTGTTCTACTGACGGCACATCAGATGTGTTGGCATTATTTAAAAAAAAGTACCCGGCCAAAGTTAAATTGATTACTAATGAAAAAAACATGGGTTGTTATTATAACCTCATGAATACAATTAAAGCATGTAAAGGCAAATATGTAGCACTTTGCGAAGGAGATGACTATTGGATAAGGCCTGATAAACTGCAAAAACAGGTTGATTTTTTAGAAAAAAAACCTGGTTACGTAATTTGCTGCCATTACACCCAGGTAATTAACGCTTTTGGCGAAACGCTGTATGTTCATCCAAAACCGGTACCACGCGAGTATACCTACCTTGATTTGCTTGCAGGGAAGCAGGAAGAAACCAAAACAGCAACCCTGGTATATCGTAATATCCCCGAGGTTTACCAGGTATTTCTGAAGCCCTGGTATCATAGTGTTTTCGCAGCCGATAAACTATTAAAACTTTTTGCCACGTATAATACCGGCCTTAAAATATATGTACTGCCAGAAGTAATGAGCTGCTACCGTAACCACATGGGAGGCATATGGAGCATGATAAAAAACGAATCGCGTATGGAAATGATGATCAGTGATTTTAATCTGATCATTAAGCAATTCGGCTATCCGGAAAGTCAAAAAAAGTTTTTATTGCTGCTGTATATAAAAAGATATTTATTATTTGAGTTAAAGCAGTATAAAATGAGGAAGGCGTACGAGACGATAAAATACCTTCTTTAGCTATCCATAGGTCTATGCAGCCATCTGTTTTTACCAATGTTTACCCCTCACCAAATCTGTTTGTTTAATTCGGCAAACAAAACTTCGGGCCGCATTCTTTTATACTAAAACATATTTATGGATTGGCATATCGGTTGTTCGGGGTTTCATTATAAGGATTGGAAAGGCAGCTTTTATCCTGAGGACCTGCCGCAGCGCAAGTGGTTTGATTACTATTGCGAACACTTTAAAACACTGGAACTTAACGTTACTTTTTATCGCTTCCCCCAACTTTCCTTTTTGCAGAACTGGTATGGTAAAAGTCCGGCCGATTTTAGGTTTGCCGTAAAAGCGCCCCGGGCCATAACCCACTACAAAAAGTTCATTGACTCTGCCGACCTGATCACCAGCTTTTATGATACCATAAATAACGGCCTGCAGGAAAAGCTTGGCCCGGTACTATTCCAGATGCCGCCCAGCTATAATTATACCGAAGAAAGGCTGGAAAAGATCACCAACAGCCTTAATCCAACATTCAAAAATGTGCTGGAACTGCGCCACGCAAGCTGGTGGAATACAAGCGTATATCAAAAACTGGCAGAACATAACATCACCTTCTGCGGCATGAGCCACCCCACCCTGCCCGATGATGTGATAAAAAATACACCGGTTGTGTACTACCGCTTTCATGGTGTACCCAATTTATATAGGTCGCCCTATTCTATGGAGTTTCTGCAAAAAGTGGTCGACTCCGTTAAGCACGACATTGATGTTAAAGAAGCCTGGTTTTATTTTAATAATGATTTTGACGCAGTAGGTGTAAAAAATGCAAAGGAGATGATTAGTTTGATTTAGGCCGCGCAAAACGGGCATGCAGAATTGCGCGTTTCTCAATACAAATCAAACCCAACTATCCCCTATGCCTCTTCCGCTTTTTCTTCTTACTTGATTTTGACGAACTTTTCTTCTCCGATTTGTTGGACGTACTCACCCTGGTGTCCGATTGCTTTGCCGGGGCTATCGCGGTAGCTTTATCCGCCACTTCAACAGAATCCTTGCTCAGTTGCTTTACAGTAAATTCGTTACGGCTCAGGCCATATTCCAACTGCCGTTTGGCGCCGGTTGATATCGCCTCTTTGCCATTGCCCTTGTAAATTGGAAACTCACGGATCAGCTTACCCTCGCGAATGTAAAAATTGTCCCCGCCCCGGTAGCCTTTGCGTTGCGATGAGTTCAGTTTAGGAAAATCGAGTTTATTTGCCCTGTTATCAATAAACTCAAACGCGTACATGCTGGTACGGTTTACAGTATCTTTTGATTGTGCTTCTATCAATATCTCCGGGTTGCCGTCGGCGTCCATATCGGCATTGTAAACATCTATAATATTGCCATCCAAATCGCCGGTAGTAGTAGTATACCTGATGGCCGATGAATCTGAATGCAGGATCATAAACGCCCCCGCCTCCTGCGAACCACGCCCCCAGCTCAATACATCATAGCTTTGCCCTGGCGATACTTCTATCAGCTTATGATACCTGAATGGTTGTATCAGTCCGGGCTTTTTGGCAGCAAGCGATGCATCTGTACTCTTGTTTTCTTTGTTGCCGCATCCGGCACCCGCAATAACCACGGTTATTAAAAAAGTTATATAATAAAATCTCCTGGTCATTATACGTTTATAATCCTGTTAATTTTTTAGCACATCGGGTGTTAATTCTGCTTTGGTTTTACCGGGTGCCGATATAAATACTTTTAAAGTATTATTACCACCCGCATCCACATACTTTAAAGTGAAACGGTGATATCCTTTCAATAAAGGCGCCGCACCAAACTGCTCAATTACCGCGTGTTTACCATCATTATCAACAACTACCTGGTCATCTATCAATAAAACAGATCCGTTGGCTGATAGTGTTGAGAAGCCATAATTCCCATCGGCATCAATATAAATAAATCCGCTGTAAATTACACCAAACTTACCTTTACTTTTCCTGAAATCTGTTGTACTAAAGGTTTTTACTGCACCACTATCGCTTGCGAGGCCAATCAGCTGACTTGTACTGCCAAAGGTTCCGGTAAATAATTGGTAATTTAATCCAGTACTTATACCCGTATAATTAACGGGGGCTAAAGGCGCTTTATTGTAAACCAAGGTACGGGTAATATTACTCCTTTTGCCTGATGGGGTAATCACTAAGGTTTGCAGCTCGCGGTATTGATCAGGTGGTACACCGTAGTTCATCGGGATATGGTATTCCAGGTCGGTTTCGCGCGGGGTGTAACCATCAATGGTGTAATATATCTTAGCGCCATCAACTGGTGATTTTAGGTTGACACTCATCTGGCTGCCTATCATCACGGTGTCTTTTGCTCCAATAGCTACCGGCACATGGTAATCTAAATTATTCTTATCCAGCAAGGCCAGGTGGGGTGGCAAACGGGTTTCTGAAAAATCCCTGAAGTTTTTATTTGCCAGGGGCGACCATGCTATTTCCGATAGCGCCATCAATCGAGGCAGCAGCATAAACTCCACTTTGGCATCGGTTGCTACATATTCAGTCCACAGGTTAGCCTGTACGCCCATAATGTATTTCTTTTGCTCGGGGGTTAAAGCTTCCGGAGTTGGATCGTAGCTGTAAATTTTAGATAAGGGTTCATTGCCTCCAATGCTTAATGGTTCCTGGCTGGGTTTACCCTGCCCATGGTCTATATAAAGGCCGTGGCTGCCTGGCGTCATGATCACATTGTGATTTTGCTGTGCTGCCGCTATACCGCCTTCTTCGCCACGCCAGCTCATTACGGCAGCATTTGGCGCAAGACCGCCCTCCAATATCTCGTCCCAGCCAATAATGCTTCGGCCTTTGGAGTTTACAAATTTCTCTACGCGCTGTATAAAATAACTCTGCAGTTCATTTTCATCCTTAAGTTTCAATTTTTTTATAAGCTGCTGGCAAAATTTTGAATTTTTCCAGGCTTCCTTAGGTGCCTCATCACCTCCAATGTGAATGTATTTGCTGGGAAACAGCGCCATCACCTCGGTAAGTACATCCTCTATAAAGGCAAAGGTTTTATCAGATGGGCAATAAATATCTTTAAACACTCCCCAGGTTTCGGCCGGCTTATATGTTTTGGCCGGGTCGCAGCTTAGTTCAGGATAAGCCGCCAAGGCAGCCTGCGAGTGGCCGGGCATTTCAATTTCGGGCACTATGTTGATATATCTTTCTGATGCGTATTTTACCACGTCGCGGATCTGATCCTGGGTGTAAAAACCGCCATAAGGCGTGCCATCAAACTGTTGCGGAGTTTTATCACGGTAACCGCCAATTAAGGTTTGTGCCCGCATACTGCTGATCTGCGTTAGCTTTGGATATTTCTTAATCTCAATACGCCAACCCTGATCTTCGGTTAAATGCCAGTGAAAGTTATTGAGTTTATAGGCTGCCAGCAGGTCGATATATTTTTTCACCATCTCTACCGAGAAAAAATGGCGACCAACATCGAGCATAGCACCGCGGTAACCAAAGCGAGGATAGTCTTCCACCTGTACACATGGCAATTTAGCTGTAGCGGCCCTTTCAGCAGGGAATAGCTGAATAAGTGTTTGTACACCATAAAACAGGCCAGCTCCTTTACCGGCAACAGTAATTTGCTGTGGAGTAATGGTTAAGCGGTAACCTTCGGCAGGTAAATTATCGGCACCGGCAGATGTCAGGGTAATTACATTTGATGAAGTACCGCCGCTTTTTAATGTTATGGCTTTGTTGTAGGCCTGGTTATTGGCCAGGTAATCCTTAAAAAACAATACAGCTTTATTGGATGGCGAATCGGCCTGGATACTGGTTTCCCGGCTCAATACAAAGTTGCCGGGTGATTTTTTAAGCGATACAGGCGCCGGGATGATTCCTGCATAAGGATCGGTGTCCTGAGCGTTAACAACAATGGTAAATGATGTAAGCAATGCAAACAGCATTAAGGAGGCTTTTTTTAACATAGATTTAATTGGAGGTTGGTACTACGTTGTGAATATAGAAGTTTTTAAAAAAATATAAGAAGTTTTCTATTGTAACAAAAGCATAGCGATTACGCCAGAAGAGAGGAAATTTTAAAAAAGTGGCAGCGATTTTTCGGTTCTACCGTTCGCGCACCTTTGGTAAACCTTTCGCATACCTTTCGTGCACCTTTCAATACCCTTGCGAAACACCTTTCATACACCGCTGAGTAACCGCCACAATCAACTTAAAATATGTAAATATTTAAAAATCAATAATTTACACAACAACATCTGATAACGGCTCTTTGGTAAAATTAAACAGGGCATTTTATCGTATAAGATAAACGCCCTGTTTTTGTTGCTATACAAATATACAAAAAACAGCAACAACATCCTAAAAACACGGCCTCAAATAATCACGTCCGAAAATGATAAAAACAAAAAGCCGTCTGTAAACAAACGGCTTTCAATATTTCTATTTTAAGTCATCTCCTTCAGGAGAGGGTTTGGAGAGGCTTTTAGGCGGTAACTACATGCTCCTTAGCTGCCAGGTAACGCTCTGCGTCAATGGCGGCCATACAACCTGTACCCGCTGCTGTAACAGCCTGGCGGTATACATGATCCTGGGCATCACCGCAGCAAAACACACCTTCTACATTGGTTTGTGTTGAACCCGGGTGGGTGATGATATAACCGGTTTCGTCCATATTTAACCAGCCTTTGAAGATATCGGTATTGGGATGGTGACCTATCGCAACAAAAAAGCCGCTAACATCCAGGTCAGTTTCGGTATTGGTTGCGTTGTTGATTACCTTAACACCGGTAACACTCTGCCCGTCGCCAAGGATCTCCTTCGTTTCTGTATTGTACAGTATCTCGATGTTTGGTGTGTTCAAAACGCGATGAACCATTGCCTTTGAAGCGCGAAACTCATCACGGCGAACGATCATGTAAACCTTGCGGCAGAGTTTAGCCAGGTAAGTAGCTTCTTCGGCAGCGGTATCGCCGGCACCCACTATGGCTACATCCTGCCCTTTAAAAAAGAAGCCATCGCACACAGCACAAGCCGAAACGCCAAAGCCGCTATATTTTTGTTCGGACGGTAAACCCAGCCATTTTGCTGATGCACCTGTTGAAATAATAACGGTATCGGCCAATATGGTTTTCACTTCATCAACCACCACTTTATGCGGCAGGCTGGTAAAATCAACCGAACTTACATAACCAAAACGAATCTCGGCACCCAGGCGCTCGGCCTGTTTACGAAAATCTTCCATCATTTCGGGGCCCATGATGCCTTCAGGGTAGCCTGGAAAGTTCTCCACGTCGGTAGTTTGGGTAAGTTGTCCGCCGGCCAATAAACCGGTGTACATTACGGGCTTCAAATCGGCCCTTGAGGCATATATTGCGGCAGTATATCCTGCCGGACCTGATCCTATGATCAGGCATTTTACGTGTTCTAATTCTTGAGTCATTCCTTATAAAAATGTATGCGAATTTACAAAAAAAGTCAATTGAATGGGTCAGTAACAGGTAAACTATTATCGATGTCTGGCAATTTAACTTATTAAAAAAATTCTAATAAAGAGTCACCGGCCGTATAACATCCAAAATATTGATGGTAATTCTAAAGGATGAGTCTATTTTTTTTCCTTTATAGGTCGCAGGTTTCCATTTTGGTGAAGCCATAAATGCCTTTACTATTAAATCATCAAAGTTTAAGTCGACAACCTGCGCCACTTTTGCATTGGTAACAACACCTTCCTTATTTATTTTCAAATCCAAAACCATTGTTCCGGTATGATCAGGCGTTTTAAAATTTGAGGTGCGATTTCGCAAATAGGTGTAAAAATCAAAAGGCATTACTGCGCTCTTAAAATCATTTTCAGTATAATTGTAGCGTTTACTAACATTCCCTTTTTTAAATATTTCGGTATAAATGGCCAAACTATCAGCATCCAGCTTACACCAGTCTCCTTCCTTTTGATCATTAACATAGTAACCTTCAAAAATCACTTTTCCACTACCCACATCATAACTTTGATATAAACCATCCAGTTTACCTTTATTATAGGTTTTTAAAAATTGCTTTCGGCCATTTGCAAATTCACGCCATACGCCATTTTTTTTCCCATCTAAAAAATAGCCAACTACTTTTATATGATTTAGCGTATCAACGTTTATATCCCGAAATTCTTTTAATGCAGGTTTTTTCTCATAATAAATAAACTTGCCAAATGGTATAGTCATTTGTTCGTCTTTATAATAACCCGAGGTAAGTATAGTATCCCTCATATCAAACTGCTTTACAAACCAGGCAGAATCCTGCGGGAGCTTTTGTACAAGTGCATAAGATGCAGCAAGCGCCTTATCATTGGTTTTTTCGCCTGCATCATTTATATAAAAAATATATGGTTCCTGTGCATAAAGTTTTGAACTAACCACAAGCGTTAGCAATAAAAAGAATAGTAATTTTTTTAGCATAGCGTGACAGTAAAGGCAAATGCAAATATAATTATTTACCCGTATTTGCCTAAATTAGCATGTATGTTGAATGTTTAAATTATGAAACTATTTTAAAAATAAGGATCGTATTTTTCATCGGCATGAATGAAAATGCTTGCTGGCCGCGAGTTGACAAATACAATAGGGCAGAATATTTCCTGGCTAAAGGCTTCATCGGTAGCTAAAGTAGCCGGCTTCCAATCGGGGCAGTGTTGCAGTGCATTAAAAACTGCCTTATCTACAGTTTCATTAAAACTTCGTACCATTTGCAGGTTAGTAATTTTCCCCTTCCTGTTTATCATAAACTTTACCGCAACTAATCCGTCGACACCGTACGGAATCTGGCTGCTAATGTTTTTAATTAAAAACGCGTTAAAGTTGAACCCCGGATTTGCTTTAACTGATCTTACAAGTTCCATTTTTTTAACTTGCTGATTGATCCTGTTTGAGAATTTATAATGAAATTTTACATCATGCTGAAGCAGTTTATCGTTTTTATACTGATCTACCGATTCTAAAACGCTGTCATCTGTAAAATGGTCCCACTCACCCTCTTTCCGGTCGTCGATGTAATTACCACGTTCGGATACATTGCCCCGCCAGCCGAATTTTTCATGTAAGCCATTTAATTTACCGTTTACAAAAACGTCTACATTATTCTTATAGCCGTCATTATAATAATCAGTCCACGTACCTAACTTAATACCTTCTAAATAATAGCCTGTTGCACATACATATTGAAACAACTTAAATGACGATGAATCCGCATTAAATTGCAAACGATAACCATAATAGGTAAACTTACCATGTGGTACTTTCATCTTGCCATCGCGATAAGTGCCGGTGCTCAATATATCGCCCCTCAAATTAAAAATGCTGCCTATCCAGGCCGAATCAGCATCTAATTTTTTTTGGCTGCATAAAACCTCGCTTTTGCAGAGTCGGGGGTAACATTGCGGTTGGTATCTAAAAACAACCTGGTAACCTGCGCCCGGCCACTAAAGGTTGCAGCTAACAACATGGTAACAATAAAAATTTTCTTTAACATTTACGTATTATTTACCCGTATTTGCCTTCAAAACCCGCATCACATTACCCCCTAAAATTTTATCAATATCCTTTTTTGTATAATTGAGTTTAAGCAGTTCTTCAGTGATCTTTGGATAATCGCTTACACTATCCAAACCTAAGGGATATGATTCGGCCCCGTCAAAGTCGGATCCGATGCCAACGTAATCAACTCCTATCAGCTTTACGATGTAATCTATATGATGGATAAGCAAGCTCAAAGGCGGGCGGATCTTGTCCGATTCGGTTTTGTAAATCGCATTCAGCCGGATATTGGCAAGGTCGCCATCATGGTAGATCTTTACCAGCGAATCCAGTTCTGCTTTATGCTGATAGAGAAAAGCGGTTACTTTGGGTGTATAAGTGCTATCAACAAAACCGCTGTAAAAATTAAGGCAAACCACTCCCCCATTTTTGGCTAATGCTTTTAACTGATCATCCTTTAAATTACGCCTGTTGGGGTCTATGCTCCAGGCGCAACTATGCGATGCAATTACAGGCTTTGTGGTAGTGGCCAGCACATCATAAAAAGTACGTTCGCCTACATGCGATACATCAACCATTACGCCCAATTCATTCAAATGGCGAACAATTTGTTTACCATAATCGGTCAATCCCAAATGTTTCAGGCTATCTTTTTTGGTAACCTCATCCCTTGCTGAAGTAGCCCAGGAGGTACTGTTATTCCAGGTGAGGGTTAAATAGTTCATACCGCGTTTGGCCAGGCTATCAATGTAATCCATCCTGTCTTCAATCATGTGTCCGCCTTCAACACCGATAAGGGCGGCCAGTTTATGCTTTTTCACAGCCTTTTTCAGTTCATTACTGTTATGTACCAGGGTTATTTTATCGGGATTACGGTTGATGAGGGCGTACAATGAATCTATCTCGCGGTTAGCAAAAGCGAAGGCTGTTCCCTTACCATAATTTTCGCCGCACCAAATGGAAAAGATCTGCGCATCCAAACCACCTTCTTTGGCACGCACCAAATCGAAATCACCTTCTGTTTGCCGTTTCGCCAGGTCGAATTTAGTGATCAGCTGGTTGGATAATACATCATTATGCGTATCTACCAGGATTGCCTTTTGATGAATTTTAGAAGCATCCTGTGCCGAAAGCTTTAACGAAAATAGTAATAAAGGTATCAGCAGTTTTTTCATGCTGGAAGATATGGAAACCAGTATAGATACACAAATTAAAACTGACAATAGGAAATGGAGTGCGGGATTAATTTGACGAATACTGGTTTAAGATATAATAAATTAGTACGCCTATTAATATTGCCGCACCTACCACAACAAGCACCAATCCTAAGGCTTTACTGAAAAAATTATCAATTATAAAATGCTTATAATCCGCCGCGTCATATATTATTTTAACAACGTCTCCTTCTTTATACGCAGAAGGGTTAGACCCCATATCATATTCTTCAGTTATCCAATTCTTATCTAAGGTTACATACCTTATTACAGGATAATATAAAGGCATACGATCTTTGACGCTGCTCAAACGTTCTTCCAATTTAAAAACCACGCCTTCAACCTTAATTCCAGACTTTAGTAATTTACGACGTTCGTTTATTTTTCCAATACCCCAACCTACGAGGAAAGTTCCACCTGTAAGTAGTATAAGTTCATCAATTGTTGCATCCATTGAATATTGATTAGGTTGATTTTTTGTCTGAACCGGAATTAAACGAATTAAAGAATTTTCAGAATTTTAATTAACTTGTTTGGCAGTTTTACTCACCACTCACCACTCACCACTCACCACTCACCACTCACCACTCACCACTCACCACTCACCACTCACCACTCACCACTCACACCTCACCACTCACCACT
>NZ_JBFUKZ010000049.1:0-9197 GCF_056400585.1 Mucilaginibacter sp. P5_A6
GTTGTTTTAGGGATTATTTATTAACTAATACCTTTCGAGAGGATTTAAAAAGAGGAAGCTGGGGTGGGTCTATTACAGTTCCAATTGAAGGGGTCCCAGTAACTCTTGGAGCAAATGCGTCGGATGACGAATTTACAAAGTTTAAACAAAAAATAACCTCTGACAAGAACTTTACTGTTAGTAAAGATTATTTATCAGTATTAATAAATGATGTACCTAATACCGATTTAGCCCAAATTTATTCAGATTGTATAAACCCTCGTGTCGGATTTTCGATTACTGCAATTTCTTCCGACAATAGTGTAAGTTTCATCATAAACTATCTTCCACTCGATCTTACTGACGCTTTGCCGACAGTACAATCGTTCAGCATAGTCAGTGGAACTACACAACTAGACAACAGCAACGTTGTAAATAATCTTCTAAAAGGTCAGCAATTAAATAAGCAAACCGCAGTAACAGCAATTCGTGATCCGAAAAAGGAACTGATAGTTTCCCTGCAAACAAATAAAGGTAGTATAGTAAAGAAAATTAGTGCAGAAAGTATTGAGTCAAATTCAGAGTCTCCGGTAGGTTCTGTCATTTGTTCATTTTTAGATTTTGATCAATTCAATTTAGCAACAAGAAATAACGAATTGGGCGCTGGGAATTTATGGACATCTGCAAAAAGTAAATGGTCCCCTGCTGATGGACGATCTGTACCCAAATCTAGGTATGAAGCCATTTCTTCACAAACCAATGTTCCAGATTTACGTGGACTATTTTTAAGAGGTTTAAATCAATTTGACCTCAAAGAACAAACGGTAGTAGCGCAAGACCACATGAATACTAGACCCACTAAAGTCGGGGAGTTCCAGCCTGACGAATTTAAAAAACATAATCATAGTATCAATTATTATAGTGGAGTACATTGGGATTTTCCTGGTAGTAGTTTTGCAGGAGCAGTTCAACCAAATAACGCTGGGCAAGGTACAGTATCAGGTAGTCCGACGAGTGACACCGGAACGGTTGATGAAACAAGGCCAAGAAACATTTCAGTCTATTATTATATTAGGATAAACTAATTTTACTTTGCTTCCCAATAGCTGTAAAATTTGAAAATATAAACGTTCAAAAGGTAATTCTTTAAAGCGCCAGGCTTAATCAGCTTGGCGTTTGCATTCTTTAATAATGTTAAATATCGGTTGGTTTGTCTGCACCACCGTAGATTTGGATAGCCTTACTTAAAAGTTCTTCCGCTTTATGATATTCAATCGGGCAATGATCTTTATCAGTGATATAAAAGTCATCGTCTGGATTTGCTTGCATATGAAAACGAGTTCTCTTGCCATCATGCATTACATATACTTGAAATAGCTTTACCTCCCTTACGTGCATAGTTATAAATTCAAACTCAGCGCCTTCAGCATCTACCTTGAAGTTCTTCATATCTAATTAACTACTTTACAATTTTTAAATATTGGGACTCTGTAATAACAATCTGAGGCTTGCCTTTAAAATCAATCACCTTACCTTCAACTGATATGGTTTTACCTTCGATTTGGGAAGCCAATTGTTTAGCGTCACCTTTTAATACTACAGTTAGCAATTGATTCGGATAGGCAGCGCCCAAGTTAACTAACACCATGCTACCAATGTCTTTAACTCCGTAAACTTTGCCACTCGTGCTAACAACATTCCCTATCGCCTTACCAATTTCTTTAAGAGGTGCCTCAGATATGATGTCTTTAGTCGCATTGTTCGCGAGCATTGCAGGCACATCTATTTTAGGCGCAGCAACATCATTGAACAACCTGTTTAACTCACCGGCTAACCGTACACCTGCTTGGTCAATCCGCAAGTGAATAGTTTTAATGTACTTCTTATAATATGCATCATCAATAGATTGTCCTGGTTTCACATCGCCATATAACTCACTACTGATTTGGTAACTCTCCCAAAGCCATTCCATTGGACTATCAGCTTGCCATTTCTTAACCTGTGTTTCATTGGCCCAATCATATTGTTTCGCAATATCCGCTTCACTTAATCCTTCATGGTCGATCAGCTTGCTATCCCACAAGCTATGCAGGTTGGTTCCTTTACCATCAAATTGTAGCTGAATAGTGTTACCGCCTTTATCTTCCTTGCGGCTTACGTGCATGGGCTGATGGGCATCTCCTACAAGATGAATTAGATATTTCAGTGCTTCATTCTTTTGAGCAAGCGTTGACGTTTTATCTTTAAGGATAGCTTCAACTTTCAATATCGCAGAGTAAACGTTGTCACTGCCTTGTTTGCTTACTGAATCAACAAATTGTTCGTGGTTCAATCCTATGGGTAAATTCAGATAGTGCCATGGTGCTGTTTTTGCATCCCTGTTTTCATCTGCCCAGGTGCTTACATCGGTCATACTACCACCTTTAAGATAGGCCGTGACAACGTTAGCTGTATTTGTCGTTAGATGTTTCTGTGCAATGGTGGCAACAGCCCTATGGCCTTTAAAACCCCATGAAATCAAACTTACTGATAGGGCTATGATTGCCGCAATTGATAACTGTTTTCTCATAAAGCAAAAGTATAAAAGCAATTCAATGATTGAAATCTTTATTTGTCAAAATACTAATAAAATTAGCATAGCTTTGTATTGTGATGTTTAATCTGAAATTTACAGCAGTAATAGGTAATGAACGTGTTAACGTTGCTATTATAGCACCCGAAGGTATGGGTCGTGACTACTATATGATTTTCATTGATAACTATTGCTACGGCTCAATAGTTAAATGTAATAATCAATGGAAAAGATTACACGTAAATCAGGATGAACTAACTTTAGATGATGTTCAAGCCCTTGGCGAACGAATAGATGAACAATTAAAAAGGTAGTTCACTATCAGGTATTTCACGTTTATTCTTTTCATAATAACCTTCTGCAACACGTTTAGCATACATTGCCTTCCAGTCTTCATCAGACATTCCTGATTCTTCATCTGGTCTATTTAGGTATGCTAATGTTTCAGGGGTGCAGTTCGATTCATCTAAATCAATATCCGGCATAAATTCGATTAATTCGCTTGTTTCCCCTGGAGAAAGTACGCTTGCGTCTAAAGCGTTGTTTGGTCTGATTTTATTTCTAAGATTTTTCATAACTTTATATATCAATCTCTTAGTTCAAATATACTAATTAATTTAGCAATCCAAATGTTTTTGAAGAAAATTGAAATAGATACACCATCTCTGGGCTTTGGGCTACAGGTTTCAACCCGGTTGATCTACTGTGAAGCCTTTGCTAATGATGAATCTTACTTTATCCTTTTTAACAGTATAAGGGTTGCTGAAATTAAATTAGGTGATGATTGCTATTGGTTTTTATGGAGTGGTAAACCCACATCACAATCATTAATAGATGAAATAGGGCAACGCATTGAAAACCATTTTATGTGATTTTATCTTACTTAAATAAACTCATTATGTGTTATCATTATTCAGTTAAAGTCAATCAGCGAAAGTTGGAAGAGCGTTTCCACGTTAAATTTAAACCAGAAGCCGAATATACCCCGGTGTACCATACTGATGGGTTCGCTCATAACCTTATGCCTGTAATCACAGCAGATGAACCGGAGGCCATTAATTTATATAATTGGGGGTTGATACCACATTGGGTAAAGACCGCAGCAGATGCCAAAAAGCTAAGCAATCAAACACTTAATGCCAGAGGTGAAACCATTTTTGACTTACCATCATTCAAACAATATGTAGGAAAAAAAAGGTGTTTAGTCCTGGCTGATGGATTTTACGAATGGATGCACGTCGGAAAAGAAAAGTACCCGCATCATATTTATATGAAGGACAAAGAACCGTTTGCGTTTGCCGGGATATACTCACACTGGAAGAACCCTGAAACTGATGAGATATTAAGAACCTATACCATCTTAACTACTGATGCCAATTCATTGATGAAGAAAATTCATAACTCTAAGGAACGTATGCCGTTGATACTTCGCCCGGATATGGAAAGAATGTGGTTAAAACCAGATTTGATGAAGGAAGAAATCAATAATCTTATAGTACCATTGGAAGACGATATGTTAACAGCACATACAATTTCAAAGCTGATAACCAGTAGAACGGAATCATCAAATCAGGAACGCGTTATTGAAGTATGTGATTATCCTGAATTGTCATCATTACAATAACCAATCGTTGTTCACCGTCAGTTGGTATCAAGGTATTGGAAGTAAGTTGCTAACGAACTTGTTATGTTGGCGAACATACTAACCTAAGAATATGCCACTGTTGGAAAGAAAAGTTATTGCCTGGAAGTGAATGTAATTGTAAATCAGTTATATTTACGCAACCAACCTAACCAATCATGAAGAAATACCTTCTCATCCTAATCGTTGCTGCCGGATCATTAGTAAGTGCAAGCAGCGCAACAACATCAACTAAAACTTATGCAACTTGTAAAGGCGACAGTCCCTGTAGGGCTTGCAAGAACTGTAAATACTGTAAGCGTTGTGCTAAACAGGGTTTAACATGTGGAGTCTGCAAGAAGTAAATTCAAATGAACTAATCAACCTAATTATACACCTTATTAAATTGTTAAAATGGAAACTTTTAAACAGAAGTGGGAAGCCCTATCTTTTTCACAACACCTGACATTTATTATCTCAGGGTTAGGTCTATTCTTTACTATTGCTGGCTTTGCCTTAGTGATTTTGAGTTTGAGGTCGAGTGAGAAAGTTGCAAGCACAAGTACGTACCTTCAAACGTATGCTTGGACACTTGAAACAGATAAAGCATTTATAGACAATCCAAAATTAAAGGAGTATTTATATGCTGACCCGAAAAAACTTAAAGATGATACTGGCTATATATCGAATAGGCCCAAATTAGAAGCAATTGCTGAATATATGCTTGATAGTTACGATGCCGTTTTAAATAATAAAAGCTACTTCAATATCGATTCAGAAACTGGTATACAATGGATGAAAACTGTTGAAGATGATTTTAGTAAAAGTGCTATTTTAAGTGAAACATTTGCACCTAAGGCTAAATTATATGGCGCCCAGTTAAATAGTGCATTTATACACAGATATGATAAAAAGTAAAAGTTCTAATTAACTATCTTTCACCAAAGGATGATTAAGATTTGACACCAGGGAGATTTATGATAATTCCCTTATAAATACACATTCTTAGATTAATCACCCGGTTAATTACTCTTTATAGAGAAATCTATAAGGAGTTCATCCTTTACTAAATGCATATCAGCTTGTAACTTTATATAAAGTTCTTCACTGTGAGGACGATTGGTTGTTATTGGTAAATCGATTATATTTATACAAACAACCTGACCATTCTTAAATAAGCATATTCACAATGATATTCACATTGGGCTTATGTTTTATCAATAATTTATAACAGAACGACCAATGGTTACAATTGATGATATAATTGAGGATTATGCACAGCTAGGACCTTCTGCGTTTGCACTAACAACATTGCAATTAAAGCATTTTAATCTTGCACAAACTCAAAAATTTAATAATAAAAAAATAAAAATTCGTGGAACTGTACTCGATATAAAAGACGATGAAATTATTGCTTCCATGTCTATAAAGGTGTCTTCGAGATCAATAAATGGAATTGAAATGTGTTTTCCACCTATTTTTTTTTATTACACTATCCCGACTAGTTCACAATCACTACCAAATTTATTAACCATTTACATTAATCAGTGCATTGATGTGGAAGGAATTATAGCATCAATAAATCGACTGGCAGATCCTGACAACAGATCGGATTCAATTTGTGCAATAGCCATTTTACCCCAAAAAATAGATAAAGTCAATTCTGAAGATAATGGGCAATGTTAACATGTCAAGTTCAAATTATCAAGATTTAATGAATAATGCTCATAAAAATATCTACCTTTTCTCTAATGTCATCTATAACCGTTTTAGACTTATTGGTGTGAAGTAAAGCCCAATATTTCCTTTCATTCCAACCTGTAGTTCGAACTTCATTTACTATTTTTTGCGTTATAAATCCCCAAAACCAAAGATCGTCCCATATCTCCATTAAATCGCCTGGATAAATGCCCAACTTAAATAAGTGGTTGTTAATGCCATTGAAATCGTATCTACATTTAACCTTTGCTTCTTCAAAAATAAATTGGATAACTGCATCAACAGGTAAATAAAACCTTTCAAGATTTATAGTTGATGGAGCATCGTTCCAAATTCTTAACTCTGGTGGGTAATCACCGTTATGCAAATGATATATTGATTTGACTAACAGAGCTGCCGTTTTATTCCCCCATCCACTTGAGTTAAACAGACCATTAAATACATCGGCATAATTTGGAGTGATGGCCTGATTTGGATTTAAAAACTCAACAAACCCTTTAAATGTAGATAGGCTCTCATAATTATCTTGAATCTGTTTATAGAAAACATATAGCTTATCAATATTAGGTTGCGATTGAGTATTTGCCACATGGTGCAACAATGAAATTATTTTATCATTAGGCGAATCATACGGGAGAATTACAGATTTATAAAATGACTGTTGTACTTCTTTATTATAAATTCTGTTACTTTTTAAAAAGTCGAACAGTTGCGTTAACGTGTCGTTAGGCATTTCCAAATCTATAAATAAGACACCTAATTTTCAGGGGTTATACACTAATTATTTACTGTCTTAATAGTAATGCCTCTACTGGTAAGTCAATGTATTTTAAACCCAATGTCCTTTCAATTGTTATCTATTAAAGCTGAATCATGGAAAAGATAACGTTTGATCAGTTACCTGAAATGGTGGCATTGATATTAGAGAAGTTAAACAAAATCGAGACATTGTTAGGTACGGTTGAGTCAATTGATACTCCTTTAAATAAGGAAATGTTGACTGTTACGGAGGCTGCTGACTTTATGGGAATATCAAAGTCGACTTTATATAAAATGAGTTTCAACAGAGACCTCCCTGTTTATAAGCCGACTGGTGGGCGTATTTATTTTAAAAGAGAGGACATAGATAATTACTTACAGCAAAACCGAGTTATGAGCAATAAGGAAATTGAACAAGAAGCCATAAATTATTTAGCCAATCGTCAGGAAAAACGTAAAGCTGTGAGAGTTGATAGATCGAATTTTCGGAAGTAAATCTAAGACAGTAAAAAATTAGGGGTTATACACAGATATTTCACTGTCTTAAATATCCGGTAACGAAAACATTGGGGAGGGGAAATTATATAATTATGCAGCAAAGGTAGGGCTGGTGCTTCTGAAGCGCATGAAAGACTACGGCATAAACCCACTAGCAGCGCACAGTCCATTTATTCCGTTTCCTTTCTTGCTTTATCGCACCAAACCTGTAGGGGCTTTATAATTATGTATTCACTTAATCAAATACGGAATGAAATGAACACCAAACTGGAAGTAAATCCAAGTATTACCTTGCAGATAGCTTCAAAACGTGCCAAAAGTGTGCCAAATGGGCTATATTTATAGTGAAATAGGGGAGGTCTATGCTGCATTGATCGGTCAAACCAAACCAAAGAGATTAATTAACAGAATTTAAAAACCTGCATTTTGAAGCTAAAAAGGCCTTTAAACGCAAAAAAGCCACTTAGTAAATTACTAAATGGCTTCTGATTGTTGTGGTATCAGCTGGGATCGAACCAGCGACACAAGGATTTTCAGTCCTTTGCTCTACCGACTGAGCTATGATACCTCCTTTTGAGGAGTGCAAATGTAGTTTTCTTTTTCGGGTTTGGAAATTATTTTTTGAAAAAAGTTTGAATTTATGGTGGCGTGGGCTCTTGTTTTAAATAATTCCCCAATAAATCAACTACTTAGCTTCTGTGTTTTTTTTCGTTCTGAAAACTTTTTTCTGTGTCAACAATTCGTTTAACTTTGAAAAAACTACTATGCACGCATAATGATTGCACAGCTACTATTTCTCATCCTATTTGTTGCCGCTGTTTACCTGTTCTCCAAAAACGCGGGTAAAATACGACGCAATATCCTGTTGGGCCGCGATACCGATCGCAGCGATCAGCCTGGTCTGCGCTGGAAAACGATGGCCAGGGTAGCCTTAGGGCAAAGCAAAATGGTGAAACGCCCTTTGGCCGCGGTAATGCATATTTTTATTTATGCAGGCTTCGTGCTCATCAACATCGAGGTGCTGGAGATCATGGTGGATGGCTTGTTTGGCTCGCACAGGATATTTTCAAAACCACTGGGAAGTTTATATGGATTCCTGATCGGCGGGTTTGAGGTGCTGGCCGTTTTGGTACTTATTGCCTGTGTGGTTTTCCTGGCCAGGAGAAATATCATGCACTTAAAGCGTTTCGCCGGTAAGGAGATGACCCAATGGCCCAAATCGGATGCCAACTATATCCTGGTCATCGAAATATTACTCATGACCGCCTTTTTAACCATGAATGCCGCCGATTACAAATTACAGGCGCTTCATGTGGGGCATTACCTCCAGGCGGGCAGTTTCCCGGTAAGCAGTTTTATTGCCCCGCTGTTACCCGGCCATGCCCTCGCATTGGAAATGACCGAGCGCGGATGCTGGTGGTTCCATATCACCGGGATCCTGGCATTTTTAAACTACCTGCCCTATTCCAAACATTTTCATATCCTGCTGGCTTTTCCGAACACTTACTATTCCAACCTGGATAAAAAAGGGAAGTTCACCAATATGGCATCGGTAACCAACGAGGTAAAAGCGATGATGGACCCGGCATTTGTACCCGAGGCTACAACTCCCGGTCGTTTCGGGGCTAAAGATGTAACCGACCTCAGCTGGAAAAACCTGATGGATGCCTATACCTGCACCGAGTGCGGCAGGTGTACCAGTGTTTGCCCGGCCAATATTACCGGCAAGCTATTATCTCCCCGCAAGATCATGATGGATACCCGCGACAGGATCACCGAAGTAGGAAATAACCTGGATAAGCATGGGAAAGACTATGACGATGGCAAAGCCTTGCTTGATAATTATATCAGCCGGGAAGAATTATGGGCCTGTACCACCTGTAATGCCTGCGTAGAGGCCTGTCCGGTAAACATTAACCCATTGGAGATTATTACCGAAATGCGCCGCTATATCGTGATGGAAGAATCGCAGGCCCCTGCCAGCCTGAATAACATGTTTGGCAATGTAGAAAACAACGGCGCCCCCTGGAAATATAGCCAGGCTGACAG
>NZ_JBFUKZ010000050.1:0-9152 GCF_056400585.1 Mucilaginibacter sp. P5_A6
GATAAAGTGCGCGTATCTGTACGCGCTTGCCGCTCCTTTAACTTATCGGGCCTGATGTAAACAACATCGTTTTGTCGCAGATAAAATACCGATGATTGTAATAAGCTTTTGCTGTTTAAATCTATACGACTAACCGTTCTGATGCCATTTTCTTCATGAATTACCTGTACATCTTCGCGTTTTCCGTATACGGTCATGTCACCTGCCAATCCCAATGCCTCAAGTACATTAACGCGACTGTTAGGAATGCTAAACACGCCCGGTTTATTAACTTCGCCAATAACGGTTATTTTAAAATTTAAAAGTTTTATGGTAATTATAGGATCCTTTACAAAGCTTCCTAAAGAATGGCTAAGTTTATCAATTGCCTGTTCAATAGTAAGGCCATCCAGTTGTACTTTACCAATTACCGGATAAGTGATATAACCGTTATTATCTATAATGTAGCCGGGTACATCTGCAATAATGGAATTATTAGCCGGGACTGCCGAATTAACTACCGGCAATAAACCTTTATTGAGGAGGGTACTTGTCTCTGGATCAACGTTAGTAATATTGATACTTAAAATATCGCCGCTTTTGAGGTGCGGCTCAATAAGGTTCGTGATTTGGGAACGATATACTGCGGTATCGCCCATATCGCTCATATACGTTAAATTACGCTTAGTAGCACATGACGATATGGATAAAATCAATAAAGTACTACAAAGACATTTTAAGCCGGCATCGCCAACTTTAAAAAGTTTTAGAAAATTATAAATCATTAATTGCAGGGTAACCTATGACAAGGCATATTAAACTCCTGTAAAGATAATTTGCCAATGTAACTTTCATGTTACCTTTACATTTTCTTAACCTGCTATTTTACAGTCACTTCGTTGGTAGGGGCCCACAATTTGCACCTATTGTTATCAAATAATTACGAGCATATTATATTATCTGATTTACAGTTAGTAGCAATATATCGGCTGCTCTCTTAAGTAAATTTGCAGTTATATAATTACCCTGCATGAGCACCTTACTAAAAACATCCTTTTTTTGTAAATTCCCAAAAACACTATTCCCTGCAATAGTGTGCATATTTATCTTTTACAGTTGTAAGAAAAATAATGAACCCACAAACCCTACCGGACCTGCAACAAATACAGAGATCAATAAATGGATTGCCGACTCTTTAAAAAGATATTATTACTGGGCAGATGATCTTCCGTCAGGGATAAATGCCAGCCTGGAACCTATAGGTTTTTTCAACAGCTTGAAAAACAGTGCTGACAGGTTTTCATTTATAAACCTGCCTGGCGGCGCAACCTCACATTCAGTTAGCAGCCGTTCAAAGTACGGTTTCGACTATGTTATTATTAAAGAACCAACAACCAACCGGATAATAGGGATAATAACACTGGTTTTAAACACCTCACCGGCACAGGGATCGGGATTAAGAAGGGGGCAGTATTTTACCAGGATAAACAACGCCGAGCTAACTGAAAGCAACATAACCGATCTTCAGAACCAAATATTGAGTTCAACTGCTGTTAAAATCACCGGTGCTACCTTTGACAAAGGAATAGTTAAAGAAACCGGATCAATTACAATACAGGCCGGCAGTACTTACGAGCAAACAGCTGTACAAAAAACGTTTACCGTGAGTGGCAAAAAAATTGGCTACCTGTTTTTTACCGCCTTTTTGGCTACCGACAGGGAAGCTTATTTGAGTGTTTTTGGAGATTTTAAATCAAACAATGTTACCRATCTGATACTTGATTTGCGCTACAATGCAGGAGGGGATGTTTCGGCAGCGGCGGCAATGTGCAGCATGATAGCTGCAGGATTAACAACCGGCGCTCCTTTTATTGAGTACCGGGGCAACAAAAATGCCGGGATACGCAAAGAATCATTCGGCACTGCGGCTTCTATTTCGGGCGGCCCTTCATTTGCTGTTTTGCAGCAACACAACCTGAACCTTCCCAAACTTTATGTATTAACTACGGCAGCAACAGAATCAGCCGCTGAGCTGGTGATCAATAATTTGCGCCCATATATAACCATTGTACAGGTTGGCCAAACTACCAGGGGTAAGGATGAAGCCTCCATTACTATTACTGATCAGCGCAGCGTCAAAAGGATAAACTGGATCATATACCCCATTGTTTATAAAATATTTAATGCCCTGGGTAGTGGTGGCTATTCAGGAGGCATTGCGCCAGGCTACCAAATGACCGAATCGGCAAACCTGCCCTTAAAAAGCTTTGGTGATGAAACCGACCCTATGATAAATGCTGCTCTTGGATTGATTGATGGCAAAGCCTTTATTTTCGCTACAAAACAAAGCATTAACGGCCTTAGCTCATCTTTAGCGACCTCCAAAACAGAAATATTTAATTCGGCCGCCTCTGCATTTAATCAGCCAATGATAAAAGATTAAATTGTTATTGAAATAAAACGGCCCTATCTGCTACAAGATAGTTTATATTATTAGGCTTTACATTGGTTATTCTGATGTCGCTGATAGTGTAAAGTGCTGTATAATCAGGTGTAAACTCTATAAAATCGTAAGGGGTAACGGTTACTCCCGGTGGATATGGCAAACTGTCGATTGTATTAGCAATATGCACATAAAAAATATAGTTTATAAATCCATCCTGCACAGGCGCATTAATTTCTGAGTAGGTATTGAACTCTGTACGTTTTATACCTTTTATTGTTTGCGCAACCTGGGGTTTTATAAGTATAGTATCAACATTAACCGTTTCCTTTTTGCCTGTGGCTGGGTTTGTTCTTGTAATCTTTATGGTCGTAGCATATCTTTCGTGCAGTTCAATATCTACGAGGCCGGTATAAGCAGATGACTGCGACTTAAATGTTATCCTGATGCCCATTTTTCCGGCAGTTGGTGCCGGGAATACCGGGTTTTGAAAAAATGTTTTACCGTCATAAAATATCTTCACGGTAGTATCTTTTGTAGGCGTGTTGAACCTGATCTGGCTGCCTGCATATGGGGCGCTATTATCAGCGTTATAAAAAACAACACGGTTAACCTCCAGTGATTCTGAAAAAGGCACTTCATAAGAAACATCAGATATTTCTTCAAATATTTCGCCGGCAACCACGCTGCGCGGCCCAACATGCACCTGCATTTTATCAAGCGTAAATCCACTTAGGTGGATGGTAGGGAAAGTGGTACCCTCGGCATAACCAGGGCGATAATCTTGTTTTGAACAACCCGAAAATAAGATAAAAATCAGGAAAGCAAAAATGGTGCTTATAGCTTTAAGATTGTTGGAAAATGGCATAATTGTATATTTTAATGAAGATCAGGTAATATGAAAAATCTACGCCTTGTATTTTTAAGGCGTAGATTTTTCTGAACAAGCAAACGATATTATTAAGTAACCGCTATTGATTAAAAATAATATTTAGTCCAGCTGGTGTTAAACCATTGTGGACGGCTTGTGTTGTTAAATGCACCCCAACCACCGGCAGTTGCAGGAGAAGCACTGGTAGGGATTACGTTTAGGTATGATTTAGTGTTATTTAAGTAAGGTTGAGCTATCCTTGCGAAACCATTGCTGTTTGTAGCAAATACATTTCTTTTGTTCCCATTAGCATCAATTGTTGTATTTAATGAAGTAGGATTAACAGCAAGAGAGAAACCGGTAATAACGTTGTTTTGAATTTTAGTAACGTTGCTTGTTACAAAATCTTTAGTAGTTGCATCAAAGTTGATACCTTCTGGATAACCCATGAAGATTGAAGCAGAAATTTCCATTTCGGCGCCTCTTCTGATACGGGCAGCGTATAAGTAACCCGGAGCAGCCCATGAACCGGTAGCATTTGCACCGATAATGGTCATGTTTTTAATGATTGGGTGGGTTTTTGGAAGCAAAGCAAAAGTTGCGTCTTCTGCCGGGGCATTGTTGTCAGCTTCGATGCCATTTGAATCGCTGTTAGCACCGCTTGCGCTGTGTGTAGCATAGATATCGCCAACTGCTAAACAATATTGTAAAGTACCTACGAAACCGTTATCAAAGTCAAAGTTATCGTCATCTGGTGCCAATGAAACAAGGTATGAAGCATTAACAGTTCCACCGAAGAATTCGAATGAATCATCTTTACCATAAGCTACTTCAATATGATCAAGTGAAGTACCGTTACCAACACCACCGCAAGTTAAGCCATTAAGCTCGTTGCCTGCAGACAGGATATAACCGGCATACTCGATACGTACATATTTTAAAGTACCTGAAGAGTGATTAGCAACAGCACCACCGTATTTGTTGTCAAACGGTTCGATAGCATCTAAGCCTTCAATGGTTTTGTTGGCAACGTTTACCGGCGCCTGGCCTAAAAGTACAACACCACCAAAATCACCTGGCTGAGCAGTAGTAAATGAATTACCATCTACTAAGTTTTTACTTGTGAAAATAATTGGGGATGAAACAGTACCTATAGCGTTAAGAACACCATGACGACAGATAACCAAAGTGCCTGGTTTGTTGTTAGCATCTACAACACCTACTATTATAGTACCAGCCTCAATAGTTAATGTAGCGTTGTCAATTGCAACAATACCTTTCAAAACGTGAACTTTGCTTTTAGTTAAAGTTGTGTTTACTGATATGTTACCAGAGAGGGTATCTTTTGGAAGTGAGCTCTCTGCATAATCAGCAGCTTTGGTATTTACAGCACCAAAGCTGTCTGATGAAGAGTCAGCAGTTGATGCTGAATCTTTTTTACAGCTGCTCATTGCAAATGTTGCCACRGCAGCTCCTAAGATTAAAAATTTTTTCATGTGAAATTTGATAATTGTTTTTTTTGTTTGCAGGTATTATTTTTTAATTTGCTTGTTTCTGAATTGATTGTGTTTAGAAAGTATAATTAAGTGATAAGGTAAAAGTGCGTCCGGTTTTACGTGAAAAGGTCACGTTGTCGTCTTTTTCAAAGCCATCGGTATAGCCTGGTTTTAGTTTTTTTCCTGAGTTTGGATTGCCTGGATCAACATTTTGATAGCTTACAACACCATCATAGTAAAAATTGGTACTGTTGAAAAGATTTGAAACATTAAAACGGATCTTCCCCTTCTTGTTAAATACATTGGCGCTAAGCTGTGCATCCGTTTGATCGTATGGAGCCTCAAATTCATTGTTATTTAAATTTTCTGTTAGCAGATAAAATTTGCGGCCTGTATGGTTATGAACAAGACTTAAGCCMAATATGTCGCCATCAAACTGTACGCCGGCGTTAAGCAGGAATGGTGTTTGGCCATAAAGTGGCCTGGTTTGTAATGCTTCTTTAAAAGTAAGCATCAGCTTACCTGGCTGGTTAGGTACCGGGGCTATCTTATCAAATAATAATCCTAAAACCTTTGATTGTATATAGGTTGCATTTCCAAAAACAGTGATTTTATCAAGTATCGGCAGGTTTTCATTAATAAATCCCAGGCGTTTTCTAACTTCTGCTTCAATACCGTAATCTTTAGCCCACTTACTATTATTATAGTAATATAAACTTTGGGTACGCTGTACCAGCTCAAGAGGCTTATCCAGGTACTTGTAAAAGCCCCCTATGGATAATATTTCACCTGCACCAGGGTACCATTCTGCTCGTAAATCATAGCTGCTGGTTTTGGTACTTACTATGAGGCTGCCTGTTATATCGGCATTTAATTCCGAATTATAATTGCTTGAAAGTGAACGCTCGTTAAACTCGGGCCTTACCATACTTTGTGAGTAAGCAGCGCGGATATTAATTTCGTCCGTTACGGCATATGTTAAATTTCCGGATGGCAAAACAGTCCATGCTTTATCAGCATCGGTGCGTATTAATGAATCTGTAGTATTTAAAAGCTTATTAGCTGTGGTAAACCCGTCATTGTTCAACTGGAGCTTAAAATATTCGGCACGTGCCCCTCCTACAAACCTAAGCTTTGGCCCGATTTTCTGATCGAGCATTAAATACCCTGTATGCGCGTTTGACGCACCCTGGTAGCTATTGTACCCATAGCCGTAAACCTGGTATACCAAAGCCGAATCGCCGAAGTTGGAAGGGATGTGCGCATCCTGGATATTGAGCTTATATAAAAGCGGGGCATCCACAGGAGTGTGCGGACCTGCTGTTAAATAAGCCGTTATAAAGTTGTTCTGTTGTTTTTTATTGATACCGATATATCCTGCTTTTAAAACGCTGGTGTGGTTATCTTTACCAAATTGTCTTGAAGCAGATGCTGACCAGTTATAATCTGTTTCGTTTACATTAAACCCTTGCCTGGATAAAGGAAAAATGCCAACAGCTGTAGTCGAATTATTTACCTCGTCGTGAAAATAATTACCATATACCTGATTATCGTTGAATAGCTGCCGTCTTAATAAATCTTTTCTTTTACGATTGATATTGGTGCGGCTAACATCCCAGTTAACTTTAAATTTCCCCAAACGGTGCTCACCTTGCAGTTTATTTTGCAATAGTCCTAAAAAGTCCGGCTCGGTAGTAATACGTTCTGTTGAAGGGGCAACATCAGGGTCAAGGATTACACCGCCCCTGTCATTATCATAACCAAAAAGGTCAGTTAAAACGTTGGAAAAAATACGTGTGTAAGTATTCCTTAAACCGATAGAGTGATTTTTACTTTTAAAACCTATGTTAAACAGCCCGCCATAAGTTGTATTAAAATTGTAAACCTTACCATATCCCGAAGGATGGTCTTCATCAAATTTGGGATAATTAGGATTTAATCCGATACTGAAAAGCCCCCTTTGATTTATAATATCTGTTATGGTTTGCGTGTTGCGATAGTTTAATGATGCAATAAATCCAAATCTGTTATCCGGATTTTTGAGAGTATAAGACTGGCCAATTGTAAATGTGTAATTTTGATTAGGCTGCGCTTTATATTTGTATAAACCCCAGTTGTTTGTAAACTGCTTACTAAAGGCTATATCATCATTAGTGAAGGGAACAGGTGGTTGTCCGGGACTTGCTTCAGTTTTACCTGTAGTAACTGCAAAGTAACCGGCCATCTTACGGGTTCCGTCATCAAACCCAAAGTAATCATACTTGCCTCTTTTGGTAGAAATAAAGTCTTTACCGGTTGATTGATCGTTAAAACCAGAACCTATTGAAAAGCTGATAAAGTTTTTTGTTGGTATATCCCTTGTGTTTATCTGTACCATACCACCGGCAAAACCAACCGGCAAATCGGGGGTAACTGTTTTGTATACAGTAACACTCTCAATCATCTCTGAAGGGATTACATCAAAAGAGAAATTTCTTCTTGAATAATCTGTACTGGGCAGCGGGGTGCCATCAAGGGTGGCCACGTTATATCTTTCAGAAATACCCCTTACTATAACATACTTGTTATCAAAGGTGCTAAGTCCGCTTATTCGTTTAAGTGACTGCCCAAGGTTAGCGTCAGGAGTTTTTGCAATTTGCTCGGCAGATATTCCATTTGTTATACTCGCAGCATTTTTTTGCCGGGTATAAACACCTTCGGCTGATGATTTCTTGTAACTTGACGTAATTACAACCTCTTTAAGATCATTCCGTGTTGGCTTAAGTGAAACCGAAAGACTGGTAATCTCCCCGGATTTTACAATAACCTCAGTAACACGCTTGGTTTGATAAGACAAAAAGCTAATTTCAACAATATAGACACCAGGGTTTACCGAAATGGAGAAACTTCCGTCGATGCTGGTTTGGCCTCCTGTATTTTGTCCCACAATTTTAACTGTAGCACCAGGTATTGATTCTCCCTTTTCATCAACAACTTTACCGGCAATTTTTCCTGTTGCAAAGGTTTTTGGAGTAAGGGAAACATCCACACCGGCAGCTATTCCCAATACAGGTAACATTAAAATACCTATAATGAGCAAAGCATATTTGTTAAATTTTTTAAATAAGCTTAAAATGTAAAAATTGGGCATAGAAAACTTTGTGATAATAGTTATAGTATTTTGCCGACTATTGAGCTACAACATATTTTGCAGGTGTTTAAGCTCTTGTCGGGCAGCACAAAGTAACTGTAACAAGGTGATTACATTATCAATGCACCATTAAGAAAACATTAGTTATAGCCTTAATTATTAGCCGGATAGGGGCAGGTATAAAAATGAAATTATGCCATTGTAAAGTTTAGCAAAAAGGGGATTTATCTTAAAACGCTAAATAAATCGGCGAAAGGTGGTTGATTAGAGATTCCCGAGTTGGTAAATAGCGTCGCTTATGGCGCTGAGGGTGATTGCCGGATCGGTTCGACTCGTTGACCTTTTGGCCGACGGAAATAAAATCGTCTTTGGAGATGAACTAAAAGATGATTTGGTCAAGCAGCTTAAAAAAAGTAATGCGGCTGCCCTGAAAGCGGTAGAACGCGCAGCAGAAATTTGGTATCCATCAAAAAAACGGAATCTATAGAACAGGTGCAACAAGAATAGCTTCTGACCAAATCGGTTTGAAAGGTTTATTTCTTAAACAATTTGGTTCATTTTGGATGGCGGTAAACATTACGATTGTCAATACACGTTGCTGATTTTTCAGTAAGTACCTACGCACCAAATCAATAGTATAACATTGATTATCAACAAGTTAAATAACTAACATCTTGATTACGATTGATTGCAAGCTCAATTTTGTTTCACTTTTAACATTATTGTTATGAAAACTAAATTCAGTTTGCTTTTTTACATCAGATTAACAGCCCCATTCCGTTATGGGTACGGATTACCGTGAACGGCAAGCGTTCTTTTTTCCGCAACAAACCCGCTCCGATTCACACGTCTTCCGACCCCTTCTCTTAAACAGTCCCTAAATTTAATTAGATAGGGCTTCAATTACAACATACATTGATCAACAAACAACTTGAATTTAATATCCAGCTAATAGCCGGAACCTATTTTCGCAGCAAACTATTAATAGTGATAACTTTATTAATCTACCGATGAAATACTGTATTCCCATTTTCTTTCTGCTTTTTGCCCAGGTTTGTTTTGGCCAGCTAAAAATCAGTGGAAAAATTATTGACGAAAAAAAGGAACCTGCTGGTTTTGTAACCGTTACTTTGCTCCTGGCTGCCGATTCGYCTAAATTCGCAGCCGTGCAATCTACATTAGAGGGTGCATATTCCTTTACGGATGTTAAGCCTGGTGTGTATCTTGTAGCCA
>NZ_JBFUKZ010000051.1:0-8882 GCF_056400585.1 Mucilaginibacter sp. P5_A6
CTATATGGCAGCGGCAACCCTACAATTACAGCTAAATGATTTAAATCGGCTTCTTTTAAAATGGCTTCAAGATTGGTAGTATCCCAGGTTCTGATGGTGTTGCCACCGGCTTCTTTTAGTTTTTTAAGGTTAGTATAGCCGGCTGCTCCTTTAATAACAAAAGGTTTACCATGCCAGTATAGCGTATATTTCCCTTTTACATGGTCGATATGTACTGTTCTTTGGGGATTTATAACTGGCTTAGGGTTGCAATTAGAAAAAAAAAGAGGGAGGATTAAAACTATAAATTTGATTAAAAGAGACTGAACACAGTGACCCCTATTTTTAGTAAAGCCATACGGAACTGTAGTTTTTAGTTTGGAGTTAAAAAGCCCGAGGCGCAGCATAATTGGTTGATGAAGGAAGGCTAATGTAATCATTTAGGTAATTTATTATCAAACTTATTCATCTTCGAAATGTAATTTGCCTGTAAATCAATTGGTTTTAATGCTTAATTAGTACTTATTGTTTGCGTTGAGCTTTTTCCCAAACTGCGCTTTGCGTTGAGCTAAGATACCTGATAATACCCGCCAGCACCGCGTAGTTCATTACACAAAAGTAGTAGGGGATAAACAGCACTTTAATACGTAATTGCCTTTTCTCCATTATAAAACCAAGTAATGCCAGCAGATAAAACAATACCTGGGCAAACAAAAGCAGCCTTATACCAGTGGCGCCAGGTTCAAAGGCCAGTATTCCGTTTAAAATGAAGGATAATATAAGCAGGAAAGGTGTAATAGTCCATCGTAAAACACGATGACTGATGTATTGAAATGATAATATGGGATAGGGGAATGGGTTAAATAATTTTTTTAATCGTATGATAGATTGTATTCCACCGGCTGCTATCCTCACTTTTCTTTTCAGTTCTTCCGACACATTTTCTGAAGCAGTTTCGGTTGCATAGGCTTCGGGCTCATAAACAATTCGATAGCCTTTGGCGGCTATCAGCATCGAGATCATAAAATCATCCAAAACGGTATCTGCTTTCACAGGCTGGTATAATGAACGGCGAACACTGAACAGTTCGCCCGCTGCGCCCACTACCGAATAAAGTTCGGAGTCCCATTTTTTTAGGGCGGATTCATACTTCCAGTAAAAACCTTCGCCGGCAGCACTTGCGTCGGCATTTTCATCAATTTGTACCCGCTTTTCGCCCGCTACAGCGCCAACAGTGGCATCACTGTAATGCCGGCAAATTTTAACAAGGGCATCCTTATTTAAAAAGGTATTGGCATCAGTAAAAACAACCGTATCGGTATCAACATACTCCATGGCACGGTGTACCGCGGCTATTTTGCCCGCCCGCTGGGGTTGATGCAATAATTGAATCTGGGGGTATTGCGCAATAATATCTGGTGTTTTATCCGATGAGCCATCGGTTATAAAAAGCAATTTGAGTTTACCCTGGGGATAATTGAGCAAAAGGCTGTTATCAATTTTTTCTTTAATAAAATACTCTTCGTTATAAGCAGCCACTATCAGTGTGCAGGTTGGCAGCAGGCTGGCGTTTTCGGTTATTGACGGTTTACCACCTTTAACCGCTCTTTTAATTTTAATTATAAAATACAGCAATATACCATACCCCGCAAAGGTGTAAAAAACGATGAAGAGACTTAACGCTAAAATAATTTTCATGCTATAGTGTTGATAGGATAACCTAAATTACTGCTGTTTTTGGAGTGGGTTACATTCCACCAAATAGCATTAAAAAGCGCAGGTATAAAGCTGTAATTTCTGCCCTTGATATAATTAATCACATTTCGGGGTGTAACAACAAGCAGGAAATAAATGTAGAAGAAGAGCTTTTTAAATAATGGCGCATTGCGGCGTGTAAAGAGTATCCGGTTACGATTCATAAAATACTCTTTAAGTTTGCTTTTTTTTCCCACGGATACAGATTCTTTGTGATAGATTAATGCATCGGTGTTTACCCATGCTTTATAACCTGTTCTTATGATCTGCTCACACCAATCTACTTCTTCGTAGTATAAGAAGAAGCTTTCGGCCATTAAACCGGCTTTATCAATTGCTTCTTTCCTTATCATCATAGCAGCACCGTGACAATAAGCCGTTGGCCCTATAATATGGTCAAATTGCCCCTCGTCTTTTTGGCGCAATCCAATGCAGCTATTACGGCATGTATAATAATTCATGGGGGTGTAGCCCGCGTATTGTATGAGTTGTTTATCGTTATAGTATTTAATCATTGGCGATATCAGGCCCACATCTTCATGGGTATCCAGGGTATCAACCAGTTTATCTATTAATCCTGCAGTAAATTCGGTATCATTATTTACCAGGAACAGGTAGTCGCCGGTTGCTTCTTTTATGCCGAGGTTATTGCCCCCGGCGAAGCCCAGGTTAATCTCCGATCGGATGAGTTTAACAGCCGGGTATTTTAACAGCCATTTGGGTATAGGATTTGCTTTACTGGCATTATCAACTATAATTATCTCAATATTGCTGTAGGTGCTTGTTTTTTCTATTGAAGAAAGCAGTTCTTCGGTGACTACGGGCTGGTTGAAATTTACAGTGACAATAGAAACTTTTTTCATCAATAGTAATAGGTATTGTAATGGCTTTGCTTTTACGGATTATTTAATTAAAAGTTGACTTTATATACCTATGAATTTAAACTGCAGTATGATCATGCGGCGTATGAATGAATTTTTTATTTGCACCTTTTAACTTAAATAGCAATAAAAACATTGTAAAAAATATCAATGGTAATTTAAGGGCGGCATTTAATAACTTACCATTAAAATATGCTCCCGGTATGGCAACCACAATAGCCACATAACAGCACAATGTTGCAGCAAGCCACAACTGCCATGACGGGCCAATACCCGGAGTTAATAACGAGATCAGTAACATCAATGGCATTATCCCTAACATCAGCACCCGTGGYAATATCGACATTTGATAGATCTCATTAAAGTAATCAAAGTTGCCGTTTATAAATAATTCACGAAAGCCACTCATGCCGTATACCCGCAGCAAATTAAATTGTGCGGACAGCCACCTTTTGCGTTGCTTTTTAAATACTTCGGGGTTGCTTACCTTTTCGTCATATACCAAAGCTTTTTCGGCATAAGCTACACTGATTTTTTGGCGGGTAAGTATCAGGCCCATTTCTTTATCAAAACCACCAACTGCATCAATTTGCCGCATTGTTGCCTTAAACAAGTTATACTCCAGTGCCATGCCAGAGCCTATAATGGCTGCCGACAGGTTAAACACCCGCTGCGACTTCCTGAAAATATGATTGTTGATCTCTTCGCTTATGGCATCAAGCATGGCTACGTTTGTATTGGTATTTTTGGCTATCCTGTGCCCTTGTACTACCTTTTCGCCTGCCTGTAAATAATTATTGATCTGGTAAAGGTAATCCGGGGCAGCTACGTTATCAATATCGTAAACTATAGCGGCATCAAAGCCCGGGATTGTGTTTTCGATACCTTTATTTAGTGCTTTTGATTTGGTGCTGTTCTCAAAAAATACTTCAACAACCTGCAATGGCATCTGCCTCAATTTTTTAAGTGTTTCGGGTTTAAGCGAATCGGCTATGATACAAACATGGAATTTATCGGCAGGGTAATCAAGTGTTAAAGCACATGCAGCGGAGTTTAATAAAATTTCATCTTCCTTATAAGCGCAGATATAAATAACAAATTTACTTAATGAAGTAGCAGTGGCAGGATATTTTATCGGAACTAATTTCCCTAACACAGAGAATACAAATAAGTAGATACAATATATTCCAAGGTATATAAATGCCAAACTCATTATTACAGACGCAATAAACTTAATGATCTCCATATTTTTAATAAGTATTAATACCTTTTACTTGCTTTTTAAAGGTAAAGTTGTGTTGTAACGGATTTAATTAACGCTTTTTTAAATTTAATGCCAGAAGCTTTTCTATTTCAATGATCCTGTGCTCCCAGGTGTTTTCTGCTGCAACTGCAAGCCTTTTTTGTTGCAATTCGGGCGTGTCTTTTAACGCTTCATTTATGGCACCAGTGAACTCTTCAGCGGTTTTGCAGTAGGCAACTGTATCGCCTGTAAACTCCTGTAAATCGGGATTAAAGTCTGAAGACACAGCGGGTTTGCCCGAACCAAGGTATTCAAACAACTTTAAAGGGAATATCGAGTTACTTACTTCGTCTTTTTTAAACGGAATAATAGCTACATCAAATCCTTTTAAAACTGATGGCATTTGGTCATATGGCACGGCTCCTTTTATAAATATGTTAGGCGCATTGTATATGCTGTCGTCAACATACTCTTTGCTTATAGGGCCAACCAAAACAAAGTTCTTATCCGCATTTTGCGCGGATATTTCAATTAACAGCTTATAATCAATTCTGCGTTCGATGTTACCGAAATACCCAATAATTGGCTTACCGATACCTGATAAAATAGTAGCCACAGGTAACAACGGATCGAGTGCTTTTTGGCTATGCCTGATGTTTGCCGCATTAGGTATAAAATGCGAATTGGGGTTTAATTTAAGTTTGTTGTTCCTCAATTCTTTACTTGTACAAATTACCAGGTCGACACTTTTAACCACAATATCTTCTGATATCAGGCCATGTCTGAGCTGATAGATCTCAATAAGGGGATCAACACAATGATAAACTGTTAATGTCGGCTTTATCAAATTATGAAAAGTAGGGTAGGTATAGTTGTAAGAGTTGATATAAATGTAATCTGTTATATTAAATTTCCTGATCACTTTTTTGAGTCTTGCTGCAACTATTAGTTCATTGACCCTAAGCGCCATACGATACAACCATCCCTCGGGTAGCATATTGATAGAGGGTACCGGGGGCGAAATAACAATTTTAAGATTTGGTATTTCTGTTTGTATAATGTTGTTGGTTGATGAAAAAAAATGAGGTTTCCTGATTTTATACTCGGGAGTATCTTTATATCTTATGTAATCTCTCCAGGTAAAAGGCCTGTCAACAAAGTAAACAAAGTTGTTTTTTGCTAAGTACCGGGCCATAGTGTAGTTTGTCGATTCAAGGCGGCCATCAAACTGCATCTGCGAAAATATGATGATATCGCGGTTCTTAAGCTCCATATTAAATTTGCCGGGTTTCTTTTTTCCTCAACTTGTTATAAAGCATGCCTATTAATTCAATCAATTCAAGATACCCTAAATAAAAGATGTCTTTAATTGAAAATTCCAGGTATTTTTTAAGCGTCAGGTAACCAAATATGGCCCCCGAAAAGAATGTAAAAATTGATGCAATAGCCACGCCATACAGGTTATGAAAAACGAAGATCCCTGCAAAATCGGCACTTACATTAACAGCCAGCATAATGAAAACTTTAATCATGTTTAAATGGGGCTTTCCAATAATATCCAGTGTTATTCCAAAAAACCTATCGATAGGTAACAGCATTACAAAGCACATAAATATGCGGAAGATATTGCCCGCATCAGAGTGCTGGTAACTGCCGCCGAACAATAAACCGATAACCAGGTCGGCTAATAAAAATGCAATTACAGCTACAGGAATTAAGGCAATGGTAAGCATCCCCGCGTACTTTTTGAGGATGTATGATACATGCTTTTTATCTCCGCGATGCACAGCTGCCGACATTACCGGCAATGCAGTTGCGACAAAAGCCCTCAGTGGAATCTCAAAAACCTCCATTAATCTTTGCGGAATATAATAAACAGCCAGCAATCCCGAGGGGAACATCATTTTTATGATAAAAGTATCCGAGCTGCGCAACAGGTATGAACTGATGGAGGTTCCTACGCTATATTTACCAAAATGGGCAAGTTCTTTAACAGATGCCCAGTTTTTACTACTGATAGTTTTTATCCTGGACCAACCTAAGGTCGTAGTGGTAATACTGCTGATGACGTTATTTAAAAAGTAACAATAAATTATGTTTTGAAAGCTGATTCTATGGAAGATGATCAACAATAATATAAATATAAAGAAACCTCCCTGGTTAATTAACTGTACCATGAAAAGTTTATCAAAGCGTGCTTCGGCCTGTAAAATCCAGCCGGAAATGGCTGTTGGTAAAGTTGACAGAAAAATAATGCTAAACCATTTTAATATGATAACCATATTGAGATTGCTACCAAAGTAAAAAACATAAATTAGTAAATTTCCAATTCCGAAGGTAAAAGTGATTATAAGTCCAATATACCATGCAGAGCCGGCTATGATAGCTGATCTTTCGGGACTGGTGCCGGCATAATATTTTATGAGCGAGGTTTGCAGGAAGCCGGTTCTGAAAGTATCGGCAAGATTGAATATGACCAGGAAGAAAATGTAGTCGCCAAAGTCGGACTTAGAGAGGTGACGAGCCATTAACGCTAATATAACCATGCCCAAAACCGGCATTATAGCGTTACTTGCTAAAGAAATTGTGTGTTTATTTATAAGCTTTTTTAAAACGCCCATTGCTTGTTTGTTACGCTTTTTCCCAGCAGTTTGTTTTAAAATTGTACTTTTTAATTACTTTAGCCGGGTTACCTACTGCCACCGAATAATCGGAAATATCCTTGGTAACCACGCTGCCGGCACCAATTATGGCATGTTTGCCTATGGTTACACCTGCAGTAATTACGCTGTTGGCACCCACCCAAACATTATCGCAAATGGTGATTTGTTTTGTTACAACTTTTTGCATCCGTGGCGGAAGTGTTACATCCTCATAGCCATGGTTAAGGCCCGATATTACAATATTTTGGGCAAGCATTACATAATTGCCCATGCTAACCGGTCCAATAATCACATTCCCTATGCCAATACCACAGTTGTTGCCTATTACTACATCCCCAACACCATTATTGATGGTCGCGAAATCTTCAATAATGCTTTTGCTCCCTAACGAAAACTTGTTAAAGGGGAATATATCCAAGCGGGCATAATACCTTACAACGGCACCCTTACCCCGGTAGTGATAAAAAGGAGTAATAAACCAGCGTACCCACAGCCTGGGCCTTGATTGGCCTGTAGGTATGAGCATCCAGTGAACCAGTTTTTTTAACTTTGAGTTGGATTTTATTTTGGCAATTACTGACATCGGCTTAAATTCTATTGTGATAATAATACTTCACCCTTGTTGTTGCTTTCACCAACCAGTTTTTGTTGTTCTGTATCAAGTCGCCTGCAGGCCACTATAACGGCAATTGCCAGGTAAAATATAATATTTGACGGATATTGTACAATGGCCTGCTGCGGAAAGTTACCTATATTAAAAGCAAATATCACCAGTATCATGGCCATACAATAGTTTTTAAGCTGCTTATCTTTTATAAGGAAGAAATTGTTAATGCCACTACGTAATACCACAAAAAATAGTGTACAAAAAAGGAGCAATCCTACCCAACCCATTTCAACGGCTACACGTACATAACCACTATCTGGCGGAAATTTAGCCAACATGGAGTTTGGTGAGAAACGCCTGCCCCAAACACCTACAGAACCAAGGCCTCCGCCAAAGGGATGTGATAAAA
The DNA here is from genome assembly GCF_056400585.1 of Mucilaginibacter sp. P5_A6. NCBI lineage: Bacteria > Pseudomonadati > Bacteroidota > Sphingobacteriia > Sphingobacteriales > Sphingobacteriaceae > Mucilaginibacter > Mucilaginibacter sp. P5_A6. The sequence goes on from NZ_JBFUKZ010000051.1 coordinate 7,538, forward strand.
TGAATGGTTTGATGCGCCTCTGGTTTTCGGCACGTACGTTATAGGATGCATCATTTGAAGGTTTAAAGGCAGTTTGAAACCTTTTTATTAATGGGTTTGATGTGGGGGCAACAATTAAAACGCCAAGCATTAAGCCGGCTATTATGGTAAAAATGAGCACCTTCCTGTTAAAATTAAGTACAGCCAAAATAATAAGCGAGGCCGGTAACAGCACATAAGCCGCCCGTGTACCTGAGTAAAGCATTACATACAGGAAAAATGCCGCCAGGCACCCCAAAATGATCTTTTTGCGTAAAGTTATGTTTCCCATAATAAGAGCAATGCATAATAAAGAACCAATTACCATGTTATAAGAGAAAGTAACCGGATCTGAAAAAATGGCAAACTTGCGCATGTGCCCATCAATGAACAGGAGGCTTACCCGCTGCGGATCAGCATAAAGCCATTTTCGTTCGAATGATAAAAAACCAAAGTTTTCCTGCTGGAAGGCTGATATTGCGGCAATGAGGTCGAGCGAAAGCCAAAGTTTTAACAGGTATTTAATGAAATCAACAGACCGGATATGGTAAACAAATACAAAGTACATCAGCATAATAAAGCCAACCGTACGTACAGTATAAACCCATGCTAAAACAGATGCCGCAGCCGGGTTTATAGCCTGCAATAAATTGTATAAAAGCCATATGATAATGAGTGCGCTTATTGGGTTTTTAAAATAACTCCAGTCATTTTCGCTTTTTTGTTTGATGAAATATCCAAGAATCAAAAGGTAGGTGATAGCATCAAGCAGGGTACCTATTGGCACCCCAGCGGGTAAAAATTCTGAAACGTAATTGATAAAAAACGAAGCAATAATTAATACAGTTATCCCAATTTTGGGATAAGCTACAATAGCAAAAAGAATAGGTAAACCTACCATTAACACAAAAATGGCGCCTATGCCCATGAAGCCCAATTCATAAACCATTAAGCCCACAATGACTGCGGCGGCTACCAAAAAAGATAATATAAACGGACTTGAAAATTTTTGAACAAGCAAACTTTTCCAAAATGATCCCCTTACTTTATTATCTGTTTGGTCATTCAGCATTTAACATAGCTATTGGTTTATAAAAACAAAATTTTAATTGCCCAAACAAAAACGCCAACAAAGGCCAGTACGATGGCTGCCTTACGCGATCGGTTTTGAAGAGCCGTTAAATTTTCAAAAGGACCTGGTTTTATTTCTGCGGGATCTATTCTCATAACGGGTAAAGCTAAAGGTAAATTAACCCCGATAACGTTGCGGGTGTTTTATTTACATCTATTTTCCTTTTTTATTATTAATAGTGGCCTTGTTTAACAC
>NZ_JBFUKZ010000052.1:0-8312 GCF_056400585.1 Mucilaginibacter sp. P5_A6
GTGTAATGGATTAAGAGCCATCATTTTATTAAAATATATCTATCTAAACTATCATTTCTATGGAAACTGTTTTAAAAAAAAATTGGTACATTATTTACACCTTTCCTAATCTCGAAAAAAAAATATATAATGAATTAACCAGGAAAAAGATCAAGGCTTACCTGCCTTTACAAAAGGTTATAAGGCAATGGAGCGATCGCAGGAAGGAATTACAAGTACCTATGTTTCCTAACTATGTTTTTATAAATTCAACAGAAAGTGACCGTTTTAAGCTATTGAATATAGGTGGAATTTTGAAGTTTATTACGTTTGAAGGTAAACCGGCTATAATGTCAGAAGAAGAAATTTTAAGCATCATGAAATTTGAGGAGGTGGCTTTTGAGTTGGAGCCTAATCTTATTGAAGGTGATGATGTAATAATTGTTGAAGGACCATTTACAGGATTGCAGGGTAAGCTATTTTTTAAACGGGGTAAAGAAAGAGTGGGAATACATTTAAATTCAATTAACCAATCACTTTCTATTGAGGTTTGTTCATCAAGCCTCAGAAAATGTTAATGCAAAATAGTTACTATTGGCTATTGTGCTGAGTTTTGAATACACTTAATTTTATACTTGTTAAGCTACTTGAGCAAACACTACCATTGAATCTAAATAAGTACTAAGAATTTTTCAGCTTTTAAACGGATGTATTTGTGACAATCCCCAAGCGAAGCTTTGCTTTACAGCCAAAATTCAAGTGTCCCGCTTAATATAAATTTAAAAAAATCAGATTGCAATCAATAAGTATGGATAAGCTACCGCTTGTATCATGCATTATGCCAACTTATAACCRCAGGCGTTTTGTACCACACGCCATCCGGTATTTTCAACGGCAGGAACATCAAAATAAGGAATTAATTATAATTGATGACGGAACAGATTGTATTGAAGACCTTGTTATAAACCAGCCTGGTATAAAATACATCCGCCTTGATCATAAAATAACACTTGGCGAAAAATTAAATATGGCTTGCAGCAATGCATCGGGAAGTATAATAGCCAACTGGGACGATGATGATTGGTATGCCCCTCATCGTTTAAAATACCAGGTTTACGAATTAAATAAAAATAACACCCGGGTTTGCGGCATAAATAACCTGCTTTATTATGATTTTTTTAATAACCAGGCCTATCAGTATAGATATCCTTCAGATCAGCGTAAATGGCTTTTAGGTAGTTCATTATGCTATTATAGATCGCATTGGGAAAACAACCAGTTTAAAAATATTAATGTAGGTATGGATGGATTATTTGTTTGGAATACCTCTCCGGAGCATGTTACCGAGTTGGAAGATACCACCATGTCGGTTCATATGATACATGATCAAAACATTAGCCCCAAACAAACTTCAGGTGAATGGTGGCATCCTTATCCCGTAAAAGATATTGAACAAATTATGCAGGCTGATTTAAAACATTATCGTAATCATACCATGGCTGTAAATTATAGCCGGATGAGTGAGGTTACAAATAGTGTTACTATTCAAGGCAACTCAGGAAAGGGAAAAAATGTTTACGCCTGCCTGGTGCATGAAAGCCCTGACTGTGTAATTGATATGGTCCGTAATTTACACTATAACGATCCATCTTCCATAATTTTACTTTTCAACGGTGGGGCCGATTTTGATCTTAAATCAACATTGTTTCCATTTGAGCAATTTGGTGCTGTTATCTGTCCCGTTAGTTATTGTGTGAAGCATGGTTATCTGCACACTTTTGCTTTGGAATGTATGAAGTTTGCATTGGAAAACTTTTCGTTCGATGTTTTAACAATTGTTGATTCTGATCAGTTAAGTGTTCAGCCAGGCTACTCTTCATTTATATCCAATTTTCTATCTGATAAAAGTAACGTCGGGTTATTGTCAAGCAGGCCAGAGCGTATTACCGCAGAAAACAGGGATGTATGGACATCAATTAAAGCATTTGAAGAATATGATCTGTGGAGGCCATTGCTAAAAACCTTTCCCGATGGAGAGAATAAGTTTGTACACTGGTCTTTTTGGCCCTCAACAGTATTTACTTATGATGCAGTTAAGGATTTGGTTAAACAGTTTAAAGTTAATACCCGGCTTCATGATATAATGCAGCGCACCAGGATATGGGCAACCGAGGAAATTATTTTACCTACAATTGTAAGTTTGCTTGGGTATGATATTCTGCTAAATCCATGCTATAATACTTTTAACAATTATCAAAAATCTTATTCCGCATTAGATCTGGATTGCGCGTTAAGTGATCCGAATGTTTTTTGGATGCACCCAGTTGCCAGGGAATATGATGATGTGATCAGAAACAGCACTCGGTTGTATCTCAATAATTATATCCCTGCTAAAAATGAAATAATACAAGAAGCTGTTGACCAGTCATTGTTTTTCCCACTGCAGGTAATTGCRGAAATTCAAAAAATTCAGGGATGGCTTAGCGATGCTGAGTGTGAATTACTTATGGCCACGGCATTAAAAGCATGCCAGAAATTTTCTGGCGCTCATGTTGTTGAAATTGGGAGCTTTCATGGTAAAGCAACAGTTTTGCTTGGCAAAATTGCCAAATCAATATCCGATGAAATTAAGGTAATTGCTGTTGATCAGCACGACGGAAAGTTAGGAGCCTTAGGGTCGGATTTGAGTGTATTTGAACCGTCTTTTGAAAGTTTTAAGCTAAATATTGAAAATGCAGGTCTTTCAGATACCGTGATCTCTCAGGTTGGTAAATCAGTTGATATTAAATGGGATAAGGCAATTTCGCTGTTACTGATAGATGGCCTGCATGATTATGTCAGTATCAATGATGATTTTCAGCACTTTTCACCTTTTGTAGAAGTAAACGGATATGTTGTTTTTCACGATTATGCTGATTATTATCCCGATGTGCAGACGTATGTAAATCAGTTACTTGCAAAATGCAAATATCAGCGCGTTTGCCTGGCTGAATCTCTTATCGTTATTCAAAAAATAGTTTAACCTACCAACAGTGATGAATCAGGAACCAGCAGATTTACCTATATGGCTTTATTGGGAAGGTGATCTTCCTGATTGGATCCGCGAGTGCCAAAAAACAGTATTTGCACATGGCGCCAATGTTCAATTGCTGACACCTGAAAGTTTTAGAGAAATGCGTGACACCGACCTGGATATTAGGCTTGAAGACCTTTATGTAGCGCACCGTGCAGATTTTATTCGGGCGTTTTTACTTGCCAGGCATGGTGGTTTATGGATTGATTCGGATTGTGTGGTTATTAAATCTCTTAAACCTTTAATAGATACTTTAAATAATTATGACTTTTTAGGGTACAGGGAGCGCTCTGGCGAGGTAACCAACAACCTTATGGGCGCATCTAAGAACAGCACTATCGCCGCAAATTATTATAGCCTTATTTGTAGTATTTTACGCGAAAGCAAACCTATTGAGTGGTTAACCTTAGGGTCAAAAGCATTAACATCTACGCTTAACGAAAGTAATGCTTCATGGTGCGAACTAACTGTGGAACAGATTCAACCAGTGTGCTGGAGTAAACCCGAAGAATTTTTGCAGGAAAGGCCTGATGAAGAACACCAATATTTTATTAACAGAACCTCTTATTGCTACATGCTTTCTGCCAATATGGTAAGGCAACATATTTCTGAGAACCCCAATAAAAATATTTTAAATAAGAATACTTTTTTCAGTTACCTGCTAAGAATGTCGGTGCCAACTGAAGAAAATTATTTAGCCTTTGCTTAAATCTGATACAATGAACGATGTTTTGGAAATAGCCTATCGTAAAGATACTGATGATGACCGCTGGGTGATTCCGGAAGTTATTGACCAGGATATGTATTGTATAAAAAGCCTGTTAACAAATCTTAAGCCGGCTAATCCCTGTTATATTGTTGATTGTGGTGCTCATATCGGTGCTTTCTCCATCATGTGTGCACAGTACCTGGCAAATGTTGAAATTATTTCATTTGAACCCAACCCGGATAGTTTCACATATTTAAGCGAGAATGCAGACCGGTTTGGGAAAATACAAGCGCTTAATAAAGCTGTTTCAATTGCCGATGGAACATTAAATCTCTATGCTCCCGATCAAAGCGATTGGAGCGGAAGGTGGACAACGCTGCCAAATTCAAATGGGTTTTTAAATGTTGAATCTGTTGGATTATTTTCTTTTATCAATAAGCTGGATAAAGAGGTTTTTATTCTGAAACTGGATGTGGAAGGATATGAAGAGTTTTTAGTTGATGAATTAAAAGACGGAGACCTGAAAAATGTACAGGTTATAATAGTTGAAACCCATACTGATAATTTTGATCATCAAAAACTTATAGATTACGGTTACAGCCTGCTATTTAACCCAGGAATATCATCAGCAAGGCAATTTGTTTACACCCGAAATTGAGAAATAGCTGTTCATTTAATTAAAAAATATGTTAAGGACCGCATTTGAATTTCTGTCGGACGAACTTAACGCTTATATCAAGCGAAAAGATTCAACAAACTTCGGCAATGAGGATATTGTTGTGCTTTCGTCATTGATGAACCCCGATGGCACATTCGCGGTTTCGACCGAAGGGAGTGATGTATCAAAAGTTATCCTCACACTTGTTAACCTGGAGGAAGACCGGATAGCTGATTCACAATATAACTATCAAAAAATTGAAGACCGTATCCAGGTTGTCAATCCACCTGTAAATATTAATGCATTTGTCCTTTTTTCGGTATTTGCTAATAATTATTCTACCGCATTAAGGCTGTTATCATATGTAATGGCGTTTTTTCAAGGCCACCAGGTTTTTGATAGCGATCAATATCCTCAAATAAATGCCAAAGTGGATAACAATAAACCATGGCAAAAGGTGGGGCGGTTGCTTATAACACTTCACTCAACAACTTTTGAACAGCAAAATAATCTTTGGGCTGCGCTGGGAGCAAAATATATGCCTAACGTGGTGTATAAAATAAGAACCATCAGCTTTATTGATTACGAACCTAAAATGGAAACACCGCCGATTACCGAGATCACAATTTCTGATAATTAAAAATGTAGCTTTTATAGCAATGATAAAAATTAAGTACAAGGCGCTTTTTACATTGGAATTTGCCCATACATTCTATAAATCTGGCAAAAGTCCTGATATAATAATGCTGCCTTCGGCCAGGTGTGCAGTGCTGATAAAATCATTAGGGCTTCACTTTTTACCAACCACATCCGGCGGAAAATTATTTGCAAAGGTAGATGCTGTTGCGGGCAATGATATTATTAAGAACCCCTTGCCAGAAGGTACCAAATTTACTTTTTTATTGAAACTACGAAATGGATTATTTGAAAATATTACCAAAATAAATTTGCTTAAAGCGCCAACAAGCCATTACTATTTTAATAACCAGGTTAATAATATGTCGGCCGGTAATGTTCCGCTGCTTGTAGCCAATACAGGCAGTAAAATAGTATCAGATTCCGATTTGCTTCCTTTTGTAAACGGTAGTTTTTCATCGGTTCAAAACAGTACGGCTGGTACGCAAAACGGCGAATTGAATTTTATTGATAGTAATGAAAAGTTGCAACAACAATTAAACAATTCAAATAATTTATTTAATTATTCTTTTGATCTTAATAAGGCATCTGGTGGAAGAGTCCGTTTTTTAGTTGACGGCACAGAGAAAGCCACTTTCTATTCACTTGACCCGGCCGAAATGTCTGACGTATTTGGAGTGGTTGAAATATTTTACAAAGCTKGTTTAAATAGTAACTACCAGTTCCAGGGTATTGATAATTCAATTACAACTGTAAATTATAAAATTCCGTTTGCTAACCGGGCAACCAAATGGCGCTATATAATTACCAGGAAATTTAACCCGGCAATCACATCGGTAAGTGTGGCCAAAACAAATGGTTCTCCTTTAAATTTTAGTTTACTCGGCGGTTCTCCTGCAGGGACATTTATTGTTATATCAAACAATGCGCTTCCATTATCAGAAGAATCTGTAGCCGGCATAAAATTAACCGACAATACAAATAAAGTGCTRATAGCCAACTTACCAAACCCACCTCTAAATCTCAYAAAAACAGAAGGGGCAGATACCTTCTCAGATATTTTAATAACCATTTAATTAAAAAAAGTACCACCATGGCAGATGTATTTAAAACTCCCGGGGTTTACATTAAGGAAATCCCAACGTTTCCACCTTCGGTGGCAGAAGTTGAAACCGCAATTCCTGCATTCATCGGATACACCGAAAAATCAAGTTTCAATGGCAATGATTTTGGGAAACAGCCGCAACGAATAGGGTCGTTGTTAGAGTATGAACAGTTATTTGGGCTTGCTCAAAAAGAAACGGCAATAACGGTAACCATAACAGATGTAAATGTTGCAAATGCTGTTACCAGGACAATTAATGCAGCAATTAACCCTACTGCAAGCTCTAAGTATAGAATGTATTATGCGCTTCAAATGTATTTTGCAAATGGCGGTGGCCCTTGCTACATTGTTTCGGCAGATAAGTATAATGCGGGAGGCGTTAATGCCACCAAATTAACTGATGGCTTAGCCGAGATTGCAAAGGTTGATGAACCTACGCTATTGTTATTTCCTGATGGTCCTTCACTGCCCTCAACTAACTATTATTCAGTGATTAATAGTGCACTTAATCAATGTTTTACATTGCAAGATAGGTTTGCCATTATAGATGTTAAACAATCAAGCGGTACAATAAATGATATCAACTCATCGGCAGATGACTTTAGAAATGCTGCTACTTTAGGCAGTAACCTTGATTTAATGAAATATGGCGCCGCTTATTTTCCTTACCTGCAAACTATATTAAGCTATAGGTTTGATGATGCCGACGTAAATATTATTTACATAGTAAACAGTGTTGAGCAAACTGACATAGGCACCGGTAAAATTAGCCTTGCATCTATTTTAAATCCACCTGCAACTTTAAAGGTTTCGGTTCGTACCGGGCTTAACCTGCAGAAACCTGCTCCAACTGTACCTGCATCACCACCGGCGGCACCACAGGTTGCAGGTAATTCCGAATTATATAACCTTATTAAGCTGCAGTTGCAAAATCTAAATATTATTATGCCTCCTTCATCGGCAGTTGCAGGTGCTTACGCCGCAGTTGATAGTTCAAGAGGAGTATGGAAAGCGCCGGCTAATGTTACGCTGGCTTATGTAAATTCTACATCGCTCAAAATTTCTTCCGAAGACCAGATGTCGTTAAATGTTGATCCTACTTCCGGCAAATCTATCAATGCTATAAGATATTTTACGGGTAAAGGAGTAATGATATGGGGATCGCGCACGCTGGCCGGAAATGATAATGAATGGCGATATGTACCTGTACGCCGGTTCTTCATTTTTGCCGAAGAATCAATTAAAAAAGGTACAGAATGGGTTGTTTTTGAGCCAAATGATGCCAATACCTGGGTTAGGGTTAGGGCAATGATTGAAAATTTCCTGATAAAGCAATGGAGGGCAGGCGCACTTGCCGGGGCAAAGCCTGAGCAGGCATTTTTTGTAAGAGTAGGACTTGGCCAAACCATGACAGCTCTTGATATTTTGGAAGGGCGAATGAATATTGAAATTGGTATGGCCGTAGTACGCCCTGCCGAATTTATCATCCTGAAATTCTCTCATAAACTACAGGAATCTTAATCAATTAAAGGTTATCAAAACCTAATCATACATAAAAAGCAAAAACATGGCAAATTATCCATTACCAAAGTTTCACTTCAGAGTAGAGTGGGGCGGGTCGAACATAGGCTTCTCTGAAGTAAGCGGGTTGAACATCGAAAATAAATTGATAGAATACCGGGACGGAGCTTCGCCCGAATACAGCAAAATTAAAATGCCGGGCATGCGTGAGTTTAGCAACATTACTTTAAAAAGAGGAGTATTTGCAGGTGATAATGAATTTTTCAACTGGTTAAATACCATTTCATTAAATGCTGTTGAAAGGCGGGACATTACCTTAACCCTGCTGAATGAAAAGCATGAACCGGTAGTTGTGTGGAAAATTAAGAATGCATTCCCTGTAAAAATTCAAAGCACCGACCTGAAAGCTGACGGCAGCGAAGTGGCTATTGAGCAGCTTGATATTGCACACGAGGGTTTGGTTATACAAAACGGTTAAATTAATTCTGTAATTATGAGCCTGATTAGTGGTATTGTAGATGGTTTGATCTATCCACCTCCGGGATTCCATTTTTTGGTGGTTATTGAAATGTTTCCGCAAACTCCCCAGGATATCCGGTTTCAGAGTGTAAGCGGATTAAGCGTTAATATC
>NZ_JBFUKZ010000053.1:0-8250 GCF_056400585.1 Mucilaginibacter sp. P5_A6
CATTAATGCCTCAAAAGTGATTGTGGACTCATACCAMTCTTGAATACCCCATTGATTGTACTCGTAATTGTGCCATTTGCCGTGTCCGATACCACTAACATGATAACCCTCACTATGAAAAGCTTTTGATACATATCGTCCTAAAAAACCGTAAGCGCCTGTAACTAAAACCTTTTTTTTACTTTCTTCTATATTCATCAGAAATTTCCTTAATAACTTTTGCAGGGTTACCAGCTGCGATACACCATGCCGGAATATCACGCGTAACTACGCTTCCGGCACCAATTATTGCTCCTTCACCAATTGTTACCCCTTTAAGAATTATGCAATTTATACCTATCCATGCATTGTTGCCAATTTTTATAGGACTTGAATTAACATCAATCCAACTTTTATTCTCGATAAAAAACTTTCCGTTTCTATAGTCTGTTAACTGTTGAGTTATATCATTTTCCCGTTCCATATAATTGATGGAATGTGAGTCATGGTCGTAAAAAACAGACCCCATAGCTACCATTACATTATTGCCAAATTCAATTTTTGATCTGCTTATAATATGGCTTGTTCCTATATAACACCTGTTGCCGACAATTACCTCGCCGGTAGAAGACTCAAATAAAATTTTACAATCCAAAATGGTGTCATCGCCAACCTTTAAGTATGCCTTACCTTGTGCAGGCTTAATTAAGGTTAACCTAAAGCTTTCAAAAAACTGGGCGTTCCCCTTTAAAATATAGCCTGAAACACCATTTAAGTGTCGTTTTAATAAAAAACTTTTAACCTTTTTAATTATAAAACTTGTCATAATCTCTCACAATAAGATAATACCTACCAACATATACTAATCCAGTTTGGCAGTAAAACACACTACTTCTCTTTCAACATCAATCTTTTTACAAGAAGTTTGAAAATTAAAAAATCGATTGACAACACTTTTTTTACTCCCAAATACTTGTAATATAAGGAGGGGAACCAAGTTATATTTCTGCTTACTGAGGTCTTGACGGAATGATAAATATCAAGCCTTTTTTTCATCGAAATATTCACTCCTGACATATTATTTGAATGAACTCTATATAACGACACTACTTCATCCCAAAATAAAATGGCTTTTAAAGCAGCTGCTCTCTGATAAAAAAACCAGTCTTCCATATACAAATCTTCGGGATAGTAACCGATTTTATCGTATATCGATTTATTAATTAACGAAATTGCTCCGACAGTAGAGGGCTTTGTTATCATTTCCTCAAGGATACCTTTATCAGTACTAAACTTTAGTTTATTACCCTTATTATTTTCCATCGAACTTTGTTGTGAAATGTTGTTGTTTTCATCAACGATTAAAGCATCGCTTATCAACACAAGTTTGCCATCTTTTTCATGTTCCTCTAAAATAGATACTCTTTGTGCTATAGTGTTGCCATACAGAGCATCGTCACTGGCAAGAGGTAACACATATTTGCCTTTCGCCAGTTTTAACAATTCATTAAGTGTGGTGCAAAGGCCTTTATTGTCGCGGTTTATATATTCTATTGACAGATCTGCATGATGTTCACTCACCCACCGGTTTATTATATTGTTTGAATTATCAGTAGAACCATCATTAATCACAACAATTTCTTTATTGGAATAGGTGTCATCAAGAACACTGTTTAAGGCGCCAACAACATATTTTTCGTGATTATAGCAAGGAACGATGATAGATACTAAAGGATACTTCATTTGAATAATATTTTTTTGAAAAGCACAATCATAACTATTAAATAAATAAAATAATTAATGGCAAATGCTATGGTAATGCCGTTTAGTTTAAACAAATGTATACAAACATATCCTAACAAAATGTAGCTTATACTAAATACAATTTCTGTTATAATATATGCTTTAGTCATAGCTTTTGCCAGCATTAGGTAACCTAATATCCAAGCTGCCATTTTAAAAAAATCTCCTATTAACTGAAAAATAAACAAGCCGCTCATGGCTTCAAACTCTTTAGTATACAATAGATGTATTATAAAAAAACGCAGGAAGTAAATAAGTATACAACTCACAAAAACAACGGGAAGTATGATCTTATATCCCTGGTATATTTCTTTACGCAAATCATCATCATGGTGTAATGACGATAATTTCGGTAAGTAATAAGTACTTAAAGACGTGGTTACCAACAACRGGTATCCATCAGAAATTCGCATCATACCTTGCCAATAACCGGCACTATTAATACCCAATTTACTAATTACTATATTACGTAGGATAATCTGGGAAACTGGGACAGTTAAAGCCGTAATTACTGCCATTAAACTATAGCGCGATAAGTTTCGGGCCATTTCTTTATCAAAAGGCTGGTTAAAATATGCTTTTGAAAACCAACTACTTCTAATAACCATTATTAAGGTAATAAAAAACACGATAGATTGTGCCAAAACCAAAGCATAGAGAGCCCCGCTTATTTTATAAAAGAAAACTAATATAACTGTAAAAAGCAATCCTACAATGCTTCCTACGGTATTAACCAACGTATATGTTTTTATTTGTTTTTTGCCATTTAAAATCGAGATCAGAAGCGAATTAAGTGAGTATAAAATAATGGTAACCCCTAGAACCCTTAAAGGATTAATATAAAGAATGGAATGAAACAACCATTTAGAAACATAGGTTGCCGTACAGAGTAATATAAGGCCAAATATACTTGAACTATAAATACTTATTTTAAGCGAGGTGCTAAAAAGTTTCTTTAATTGTTGTTCCTCTCCTTCAAACTCTGCAGTGTATTTAATGACGCCATTATTGATTGCTCCATTGGCAAAAGTTAATGCAATAGTTATAAAGTTTGAAAACTGTCCTATTAATGCGACTCCAGCGGGGCCTGTAAACATGGCCACAACCTTACCTGCCACAAAACCAGAAGATATACGGATAAATGTAATTATAGCCGAAAAAAAAGACGTTTTTATGAGTTTCAAACTGTCAGATTAAATGGTGATTTCCTTTAAAACCTTGCATGGATTTCCACCCGCAATAACATTGGCAGGAATTGATTTTGAGACAACAGAGTTGCTGGCTATTACAGAATTTTCACCTATGTTTACTCCTTTTAAAACAGTAACACTAACCCCAATAAAAACATTGTCGTCAATTTTAACCTTAGCGGTTTTAGGAATTCCGGTAATTCTTTTTGAAGGATCAATTGCATGAAAATCGCTGTCGACTACTGTAAAATTGGGGCCCATCAAAATATTTGAACCTAAAAAGATTCCATCTCCTTCACTTATTAAACAGGCATTATTGTTTATATAAGTACCGCTACCAATACTTATGTTACTTGCAGGATTTCTTGCTTCAATATAACAATAGGTATTATAAAAAGATGGAGATGCCAGGACTCCTATTGTAACATTTTCTCTAAAAATCACTTGTCCCTGTCCTTTTATTAAAACTGGTCCAATACAAATTGGTTGCCCCTTCACATTATTGCATGTTGATAAAATCTTATACTTTAATACACGCATTTTTGCAAAGCTGGGGGAAATGAGCTTGGTGATTAGTAATCCTCTAATATTCATTTAAAGTTTTTATAATATAATCTACCTCTTGAGGTTTTAATACAGGGCTTAAAGGTAGACTTAAAACTTCACGATGGATAGTTTCGCTTATAGGATAGCTCAAATTATTCCACTCTTTGTAAGCCTCTTGCCGGTGAGGTGGTTTAGGGTAATGGATAACCGTTTGAATGTCATTATCGGTAAGGTATTGCTGTAAATGTTCGCGGTTATCCGTTCTAACAACAAATAAATGCCAAACATGAGCACTTTGCTCAGCTACTTTTGGTAAAATAATTTTAGGATTGTTTATTTCCCGCAGGTAACGATTTGCAATTGCTCTTTTAGTTGCTGTTTCCTGGTCAAGTGTTTTTAATTTAACACTTAGTAAAGCAGCCTGCAATTCATCCAAGCGACTATTAACGCCCTTATACAGATTTTCGTATTTTTTATGTGATCCATAATTTAATAATGCTCGTATGCATTCATTTAATGCGTCATCATTGGTGGTAACAGCACCAGCATCGCCTAAAGCACCTAAATTTTTACCCGGATAAAAGCTAAAACCAGTAGCGTCACCAAAATTGCCAGCTCGTTTGCCGTTGCTTGTTGCGCCGTGGGCCTGTGCACTATCTTCAATTACTTTTAACTGATGTTTTTGCGCAATAGCGTTTATTGCCTGCATATCACACAGTTGGCCGTATAGATGAACAGGCAAAATGGCTTTTGTTTTTGCTGTTATCTTAAGTTCAATTAAAGCTGGATCAATATTGTAAGTATCGATATTGGGCTCAACCAACACAGGAACCAAATTATTAGCAGATATGGCCAAAATACTGGCTATATAGGTATTGGCAGGTACAATAATTTCATCGTCGTCCTGGAATACCCCCAACTCTTTGTATGCCCTGATAATTAAAATTAATGCATCCAGCCCGTTGGCTACACCTATCGCGTGTTTAGTTCCACAATAAGTTGCAAAATCGGTTTCGAACATTTTCGATTCATTCCCCATTATATACCAGCCCGAATCCAAAACGCGTTCAAATGCTTTCTTTAATTCCTCTTTATGTTGTTTATTAATTTCTAATAAATCTAAAAACTTAACCATAATTAATACTTTAATATTACCCCACCCCAGCTATAACCAACACCAAAGCCAGCAAGTAACACTGTGTTGCCTTTATTAATCCTTTTTTCGGTCATGGCATTATATAATGCTATGGGAATTGTTGAAGAAACTGTATTACCACAATCACGCAAATAAATAAAGAATTTGTCAGGGGGTATCTCCAGCTTTTTCCGGATATGATCAAGCATAAACTGATTAGCCTGGTGAAAAACAAACAGATCTACATCATCTAAATTCAATTGGTTCTTCAACAGTGTATCATTTACCAGCAAGGGAACAGCCCGCGAGGTAAACATGAAAATTTCTGACCCATTCATGTAAAGATCACTATCATTTCTTTCAAAGCCGTTGTCGCCATAAATATCCTTTGCCTCAACGTTTCGGTAGCGCATTCCTCCATTTTTAACAATCAGATTCTCTGCGCCGGCTCCATCAGTCCCTAAACTAAACTCACCTATTTCCGCCCCCTCATTATCAGCAACAATCAAGCTTGCAGAAGCTGCATCACCAAAAATTGTCCTATTACTTTTATCTTGATTGTTAATGAATTTACTATAAGTTTCGGCTGTAATTAATAATATATTTTTAGCTATTCCCGCTGTTACTAAACCTTTTGCTAAGGCTAGCCCATATACAAAACCCGAGCACCCCAGATTGTAATCCAGCGCACCGGCCGATGTTGGAATACCTAATTTTTGCTGCAGGATACATGCCGTAGTAGGAAGAAAATAATCAGGACTTTGAGTGCAAAACAAAATAAAGTCAATTGACTTGGGATCAATAGCATTCTCATTAAACAATCTTATCGCCGCCTTGAATCCCAAATCACTTGAGTATTCATTTTCTGCCRCAATTCTGCGTTCGTATATGCCAGTTTTTCGAGAAATTTTCTCAGCAGACCATTCGGGAAACTCACTGTTTAGCTGATCATTTTTGAGCGCCTTTTCTGGCAAGTGAAATGATGTAGCTTTAAGAAAAGCTGGCATAATTATATTTTTTTATTATGTTGTATAAAATCAAACATGTCTTGAACAGTTACCATAGACCGCAGTTCCTGATCAGACAATTTCACTTCATAGTCATCCAATATCATTGTTTGTACACACATTGCAGTTAATGAATCCCAGCTGGGTAATTCACGAAATACTGTTGTAGGATTAACATCAATTTCCTCATTATCTTCAAACTGTAAAGTAAATTTTGTTATAAATTGATCTATATTCATAGTAGTATTTTTATTAGTTTATCACGTTGTTTATAAAAATCCTGTTTATTTAATTCAAAGTAAAAATTCAACCCATCTTCGGCCACTAAAAGCGGTTTATATCCACAATGATATTTTAATACCGTTTTATTTTCTTTTCTTACGTCAAATTTACAGCTTTCAAAACCCAATTGCTCAAATGCTATTTCCCTGGTTATAATATCTCCCTTAATTGCTATTCCAACAGGGCTATCCTCTAAAAAAACCCAACTTCCTACCTCAAACTTATCGTTATTAAAATTATACAATCTTGTAGTTCCCCATTTCTTCCCGTCCAGATCTTTAACTATAAAGTAATATTCTAAATTATTTTGCTCCCTTATTTTATATTGTTTAATCCAGCTTATCTGTTTTAAAATGTCCGGTTCTGTGTATGATATATGCGTACTCCTTTTTCCGGATCTCAAACCTATAATAAACTGAGCATCTTTTTCCGTAACCAACTCTAATACAATATTGTATTTTATTACAGTATCATTAATCATTTTACTTTTCAAAATTTAAAAACTCCTGATAATCTCTTATATAATCTTTTTCGTTGTATTTATGTGAAGCAAAAACCAAACAAATAGAGCCAGATGAAAAATTAATTTCAGATGCCCATATTCCCGGAGGGATATGTAAACCAACGTAAGGTCGATTCAATTGAACAATACGTTTGCTTTTACTATCATCTAACAATACCTCAAAGCTCCCGCTTGCCGCTATTAAAAACTGGTGGCATTCTTTATGGGCATGAGCACCTCGCGATTCACCTCCAGGTATATCATATAAATAAAACACTCTCTTTATTGCGAAAGGAACCTCAATATTGTTATGGACAGGAGTAATGTTACCCGCGCGGTTTTTAATACGAGGTAATTCAAATATTGAACAGTCGTACGTTGTGCTCATTTATATCTTATTAATTTTAGAAGATAAAAACTGATCGTAATTACGTTCGTAATCATTTTCGTCGTAGTCTGTTGAAGCGGCGATAAAAGCCAACGAGTTGGTTGAAAAATTTTCCATATGCCTCCACACTCCTTCCGGAACAAATAACCCATAGTACGATCTGTTTAACGAGTATATTTGAGTTTCTTTTCCATCATTTAATACCACATCAAAACTTCCTGATAAGGCAATAATAAGTTCCTGATTTTTTTTATACCCATGCCCTCCCCGCTCCTCGCCGCCTGGAACATCATATATCCAATAAACACGCTGAATTTTAAACGGAATATGATTGTTTTCTTCTAAAAATGAAAGATTTCCTCTTTCATCTAAAATTTTAGGAAGGTTAATAAGTTTTATCTGAGCTAAAGACATATATTTTAATCGAATTATTTACAAATACAACTCCATATATAAATGAGCTACACCATCAAATTCTTAAATATTTTTCTGACTATTAAAAACAGCGTACTCAGAAAAACACCTAAAATACCACCTAAAACAATTCCCTTTAATTTACCGAACTTATCACTCTCTAACGGGAATACAGGCTTATCAATTACCTGTATTAAAGGAGTTTCCTGCCTTAAAGATAACTTTGAGATTTCAAGATTTTTAACGATCTCCGAGTAAATGGCAGTACTTGCCTGTACATCTACCTGCCTTTTTTGTGATGGCACTCTTAATATAACTAAACTAGGGTTTGCATTAGGTGCAGCGTCAAGGGCCGATGCTACACCGCTGATGGAGTTATCCAAAACCGTTCTAACACTATCGGCCTGATGTTTTAATATATTAACATTTTGGTCACTTTTTTTAGTTTTTGTTTGCGTATAAAAATCATTAACGGTCTCAACCAGTTTAAGGTTAAAAGCTTTGGCAAACAATTCGTCTCTACTTGTGATTTCAACTCTGATTATACTTAACTTTTTATCAGGTTTACCAACATTTAGTGCGCTTTTATTAAACAGATTAACAATACCTGTTATTATACTATCCTGTGTCCGGTTAAAACTATCAGAATTACCCCTGAATGTGATATTTTTTTCCTTCCATTCAGTGCGCAGCTTGTTAAAATCTATATACCTTTCTATTAATAATTGCCTTTTACCATCGATACTAACCTCGCTCAGTAGGGTTTTTTCGAGCATTAGGCGTGATTTGTATAATTCAAGTATATTATCACCCTGGAATATTCCATTTGTTCCGCCACCAAAGCCCCCCAAATCAATGCCAGCCATTGATGCCAAACCTGCATATTGCCCTAACCCTCCCGACTTACCACTTTCTTCCAAAACAAATGTAGAAACCGCTTTATAATTGGTTTTTTTCACAAATGAATACGTAAATCCCAATGTTGCTCCAATCAATGCAGAAAG
>NZ_JBFUKZ010000054.1:0-8009 GCF_056400585.1 Mucilaginibacter sp. P5_A6
GTTTTAAATAGCGCCGTAGCAAAAGGTCAATGGGTGGTAATAACCGGGCAAAATTTGCAAAATGCAACCCAGATTTATTTTGACGGGGTTCCAGCCTCTTTTAACACTGCTTTATTTGCCCCCGGCAGTGCTGTGGTGAAAATCCCTAATATAGATTTTGGAAAAATTGATACTGCCAAACTGTATACGGTAAAATATGTTACAGGAGCAGGTTCAGCAACATTCGCCTTTAAATTGGGCCCGCCGGCGCCAACTCTTACGGCTATATCCGATGTGTTTGCCGCCCCCGGCGATTCGGTTTACGTGTACGGCACCAATTTAGTATTGGTTCAACAGTTTTCATATGGCGGAACCAAAATTCCAAAATTTAACTCGAATGCCAATGGTACGGCTCTTGGTTTTCTGATGCCGGCAACAACATCCGACAAGTTTATCATAGTGACTACTAAATCTGGTACTGCCCGGGATACCATAAATGCAAAGCCAATCATTACGAGGATTTCCAACGAAAACCCAAGCCCGGGCGATTCAGTTTATATTTATGGTACCTATCTTAAAAATATTCAAACGCTAACTTTTGCAGGTACCGCAATTAATTCATTTGTATCATCCAAAAACGCGAGTTCGGTTGGTTTTGTTATGCCTGCTACAATACCATCGCAAAGCGGACCAGTATCTATTACTACAGAGTTTGGTACAGGTACTACTGTGTACAATGTTTACACTCCAACATGGCTAAAAAACGGTGTTATAGAAAATATGGATGGTTCTGGTAATCTTTATCAGGATTGGGGTGGTAATGGTGGTTGGTGGGGGGACGGTATTGGTGGTATTGATGCTCACAGCAATAACCGATACGGCTGGTTTACAGAAACAACTGACTTTAATGGCGTATTGGGTACAAACAAAACTATGTTTATTTTTGTGAATACTGGTGTTTTGGATGGTGGTTCTTCTAATACTGGTATTATTTTAGCAAGTAATCAATGGGTACCAGCAGCCAACCTTACTGACGAACCAGACAACTGGGCCGTAAAATTAGAAATAAGTGTACCGAAAAACTGGAATGGTGGTGCACTGGATATTAAAACAGATGTAGGTGGCTATATATACAGATGGGAACCATGGAAAACCGGAACAGCCTACAAAACAAAGGGCTGGATCACTTTAACTATTCCGTTGACATCGTTCCGTTCAAGTGACCCAACACTTGGCGAGGGTATGGGAGATCCCTTAACTAATATCAAGGATTTGCTGGGCTCGACAGGACAAACCGGCGCTGTCATATATAGGCATAACTATAACGCACCAAAAACAACAACCGGCTTTTATTGTGCCTTTGATAATATCCGAGTTGTAAAAATTAAATAAGCTAAAGCCCCACAGCAGCATATCACTGTGGGGCTTTTTAACTAATTAAAATTAAAGACAAAATGAAAATTAAGTATTGTTTTACAATATTGATATCTGTTATTACAGTTATATCTTTATTCTCCTGTAAAAAAACGAAGAACCCGGACCCGCAACTAACAGTCAGTGTACCCACCGTAACTTTTACGGGTGACGGGGGGACCCAGGACCTATCCATTTCAGCTAATGCCGATTGGAGCATCAGCAATCCCGCTTATTCGTGGTTGCAAATAAATACAATAACAGGTAAAAGCGGCAGTACTGTTATTCATTTAACAACATTATCGGAAAATGGTACAGGGGCAAGCCGCTCTGGTGTTTTATTTATAAATTCTTCCAACGGCCAGGCAAGAAGGGTGACGGTTACCCAGGCCCCCAACTTATACCCAGGCTATAATACATCGCCCATAGCGCCAGACATGACTGGAATGACCAGTACTGCTGTGCAGCTGGCGGCAAAAATGCGCACGGGAATGGGAACAAATTTTGGCAATACCATGGAGTCGCCAAACGAAGGTGATTGGCAGAGTAGTAAATTGACCGAATCGTATGTGAAGTTTATAAAACAATCAGGTTTCAATTCTGTACGGCTTCCCTGTAACTGGGTTTGGACCCATTTAAGTGACCGAAGCAAGGCAAAAATTGATCCTGCATGGCTTGCGCGGGTGAAAGAAGTGGTTGGATGGTGTGTGGCCAATGATATGTATGTGATACTGAATTCTCACGATAGTCCCAATGTCAATGCGTTAAAGAAAGATTCCGTTAACGCGATGCAAAAGGCAATTTGGGAGCAGATTGCTACAACTATGCGTGATTTTGATGAGCACCTTATTTTTGCCGGATTGAATGAACCTGCGGCTGACAATGCCGGGCAGATGACCATACTTAATGGTTATCATGAAACATTCATTAAGGCAGTTCGCTCTACCGGGGGCAGAAACAGTAACCGGGTGCTGGTTGTGCAGGGGCCCAGTACTGACAGTTATAAAACTTCTGACCTGATGACTACTATGCCTCACGATCCGGTACCTAATCGTTTGATGCTTGAGGTACATAGCTACACGCCTTCCACATTTAATTTACTAAACGATGGAGATGCAAGTTGGGGCAAAATGGCTTACTACTGGGGGGCCGGGAATCATTCTACAATTGAGCCCGATCGCAACGTCACCTTTGGAGAAGAGGATGCGATCATTGCTGAATTCGGAAAGATGAAAAAGTTTGTTGATCAAGGTATCCCTGTGGTGCTGGGTGAATATGCATCATGGAGGAGGACTCCCGCCGTCACCAAAAGCCAGTATCTTCCTAAGGATATGGATAAGCATAACAAGTCTGTGGATGACTGGGCAATTTTTGCGACCAAAACGGCTAAAGCGAATGGACTTCTGCCATTCTGGTGGGAGATAGGTTTTACTTTAGACAGATCTAATAATGTGATAAAGGACCAGCGTATGTATGATGCCATTAAATTAGGATATAAGTAAACAGTAATGTTGGATTAAAGCTTTTACTGGAATAGCGGTACTGTGAACAGATTAGACATTACCGTTTTCTGTTAAGCTAAATTTTAAAAAGTTCTGTGATCCTTATGGATCACAGAACTTTTACTTCAATCGATTTGGCTAATGAATAATCAAGGCGGACAACGTATTTAAAGCGGTACAATTGCCTGCAGGCCCGACACCGCTGAAAAGAGGGCGGGGCTTTAAAACGCACTAAGGTTTTACGATAAAGGATCAGAATAGTGAAATTAAATAAGAGAGAGTTTTAGTTGTTTATAAGTGGATGTCTGGGGCCTTTACCGAGAGGTCCCGGCATTTTTTAACTATAACAATTCTGTTTTCAACATGAAGGAAATCAACAGTAATCTATTCGAATGCATGACGATTGCCGCGGCAAATGATACCTGGTTAAAAAAAGAGGATGTGGAAGATCAAATTAATTCAAAAGCGCCGGAATTAGATGAAAGTGAAATTAAAGCTTTGATAGAGGATTTTGATACGATTGGGATGTTGCTTAAGGAGCACCTTACTTTCGTCAGTATCCCGATCCTAACGCCGGAATCGAAAAAAATGTGTAACGAGGGCTTGGTTCTTATTAAGAAGTTCACTCAAAAATGTTTAAAACATTATGGGTTTTAGAACATTATGGGATGCGTTGCCTTCCCAAATAAGATTTTAACTATACACTATCTGGATATGGGCAGGCCCACGCAGTTAAACAATGGCTTGCCTGTGGCAAAACAACAAATTGAAATAAAACCTAATTCTGTGTACGCCCGTGAATTTGATAGCCGCGGCAAATGATACCTTGTTAAAAAAAGAGGATATGGAAAATCAAATTATTTCAAAAGCGCCAGAATTAGATGAAAGTGAAATTAAAGCTTTGATAGAGAATTTTGATACGATCTGTATTTTGCTGAAGGAGCATCCTGCTTTCTTCAGGAACCCTCTCCTATCGCCTGAATCGAAAAAAACATTTAACGAGGGCTTGGTACTTATTAAGAAGTTCACTCAAAAATGTTTAGAACATTATGGGATGCGTTACCTTCCAAAATAAGGTTTCAACTACGCGCTATGTGGATATGGGTAGGCACGCGCAGTTAAACAGGTAACAAATTAAAACAAGAAAATGTAGACCGCATGGTGTTCGTACTGAAATAAACAGGCAGTACTGGGGTTATTCGGGTTGGACCATTGATTTGGCAACGCGCTTTCCTCCGGGAACATCCCTTGCCGCGAGCTGGAATCCTGAATTGGCCTTAAACCAGGGGCCGGTGAAAATTACGGCCGCAAATAAATAGTATCGTGGAGAAGAAAAGATTATACAACATTTTAGGATTATCGGACTTGCCAGCGCAGGTTAATTGACAATGAAAAATAAATATATAAAAAAAGGGATCTTTTGTATCCTGTTACTGGTAACGGTAAAAACAGCCACCTATGCGCAGCCTTCGGTGGCCGCATCAAAACGCGAACACGTGTGTATAGATAATGACTGGCGCTTTGCATTAGGGCATCCTTATGATCCGGCAAAGGACTATTATAACGGAACCGGAGGGTTTTCTTATTTCGCTAAAACCGGCTATGGCGACGGCGCTGCATCGCCGGGATTTGATGATAGGGGATGGCGTAAAATTAACCTCCCGCATGATTGGGCGGTTGAACAGTCTTTTAGTCCTAAAGCTAGCGTAAGTCACGGATCGAAGGCGACAGGCCGGAACTTTCCTGATGCCAGCGTGGGCTGGTATCGTAAAACTTTTGTTGTTCCCGCTACCGATCTGGGTAAGCATATATCCTTAGCCTTCGACGGTGTTTTTCGTAACAGCGTAGTTTGGGTCAACGGACATTACCTGGGTACCGAGCCCAGTGGGTATAATAGCTTTGAGTACGATATTTCTGAATATTTGAACTATGGAGGTAATAATGTTATAGCAGTACGGGCTGATGCAACCATGGAAGAAGGCTGGTTTTATGAAGGCGCCGGTATTTACCGGCATGTTTGGCTCAATAAAACCGACCAGCTGCATATTGCTGCCAACGGAACATGTGTTACAACCCAGGTGAAAAACAATATTGCCGATGTTACTGCAACGGCCACGATTATTAATAGCGATAAAAAAGCAAGGAGCTTCAGCGTAACACAAACGATTGTTGACGCCGATGGCAAAACGCTTGCTACCGGCAAAACGACAGTGCTTACTTTGATGCCTTTTACATCGCAGGATGTTAAAAGCGTTTTACCTGTAACTAATCCTAAGTTATGGTCGATAGAAACCCCCTTCCTGCACCGGTTGGTTACCACCGTTGAAGAGAATGGCGCTGTTACCGACAGTTATACAACAACATTTGGAATTCGCACCATCAGGTTTGATGCCAACGAAGGTTTTTTTCTGAATGGCAAACACGTTAAAATAAAGGGAACTAATAATCATCAGGATCATGCCGGTGTAGGTACTGCCATGCCCGATGCCTTACAGGAGTTTCGGATCCGTACTTTGAAAGGTATGGGTTGCAATGCTTATCGCTGTTCACATCATCCGCCAACGCCCGAATTGCTGGATGCCTGCGATAAGTTAGGCATGCTGGTTATAGATGAGAATCGTTTAATGGGCGTAGCATCTACAGAACTAAATGACTTGAAAAGGATGATCCTGCGCGATAGAAACCATCCCAGCATCATCAGTTGGTCAATAGGGAACGAAGAGTGGGGCATTGAAGGTAATATTACCGGGGCGCGTATAGCCGCTACTATGCAGGCCTTTGCCAAATCTATTGATTCGAGCCGCTATATCACTGCTGCCATAAGTGGCGGCATTGGCAATGGAATATCAACAGTAATAGACGTGCTGGGCTATAATTACGTAGCAACTAAAAATACCGACGAACAACATAAAAAGTATCCCAACCAGTTTAGCTGGGGTACCGAGGAAGGATCGACAGTGGCCTCACGAGGGATTTATGAGGATGATATGGGTAAGCAGCAACTTGTTGCATACGACAGAAAGCAAAACGACTTTTTTTATAGCCTGGAGCAAGGCTGGAAACATTATGCGGCACGGCCTTACCTGGCGGGTATGTTCATATGGACGGGGTTCGATTACCGCGGCGAGCCTACACCGTTTGGATGGCCTTCGGTAGTATCCTATTTTGGTATGGTTGATGCCTGTGGCTTTCCTAAAGACGATTACTATTATTTAAAATCATGGTGGACGGATCAAACCGTAGTACACCTGCTGCCACACTGGAACTGGCAAGGTAAAGAAGGCCAGGAAATAAGGGTATGCGCTTATAGTAATTGTGACGAAGTTGAACTTTTTCTGAATAAAAAAAGTCTCGGTAAAAAAATTATGGAACCAAACGGGCACCTGGAATGGCAGATGAAATATGAGCCGGGAACACTTGAAGCTATAGGTTATAAGAAAGGGATAAAAGCGGGCAGCGACGTTGTTAAAACAACCCTGGTCCCGGTCAATATTAAATTACAGGCTAACAGGGAGACAATCAAAGCCGATAGCAAAGATATCGCCTTAATTACCGTACAAACTACTGATAAAAATAATTTAAGGGTGCCAACGGCCGACAATGAGCTGGGCTTTTCAATTGAGGGACCTGGTAAAATTATAGGTGTTGGCAACGGAGATCCCACCTCGCTGGAACCCGATCAATACTTGGAACGGATTAACCTTGCTCAAATAGGCAATTTTAAGGAGAAATTTGTAGATGATTTAAATGTGAAGGCCGAAGTTGCGGCCGACTACGATGACAGTAACTGGCAAAAAGCTTTTAAGGATGCCCGGGATAATGAATTTGGCCGAAAGGTGAAAGCGATAGTTTACAGAGCTGGTTTCACGATGCCAGCCGACGTTACCACCGCCACCGCTACCTTTTTTAATAAAAACATAGGCAAGGTGCAAAGCATTTATATTAACGGTAAGCAGATAGCTAAAGAAATTAAGGAGAGTGGCGAAAGCCCTGAATTTAAACTGGATGCCTCATTACTGCACCCGGGCATCAATACCATAGCCATTGTGGCTACACCTTTACTCAAAGCAAATATTTGGGCGAGCGTTAATACCGATCCCGGCTTAATACAGCTGCTTTATCCGGCTGCGCCTTATAAAAGAAAACTATTTAACGGGAACGCCCAGGTTATTGTACAATCAACCGGGCAGTCAGGCCAGATAATATTAAAAGCAACTTCGCCAGGTCTAAAAGCAGCTGTTGTTCAAATTACAGCTGCCGATAAATAGCACCGACAAAAAGGAAAGAAATAATAATTTATGAAATATACGATTGCCTGTTTTATGGCATTTTTCGTGGCCGGCGGAGTTTCGGCACAAAACAAAAGTGAAGTGGTGCTTAATGCGAAGATCAACAGCATCGTCAGCAAAATGACGCTGGAAGAAAAAATAGACATGCTACATGGCAACGCGCTGTTTTCTTCCGCAGGCGTAAAACGTTTAGGTATCCCGGAGCTAACATGCGATGATGGCCCGTTGGGCGTACGCGAAGAAATAAAGCGTTTTGATTGGGCTTCCGCTAACTGGACAACCGATTCGGCCACGTTTTTACCAAATGGCTCGGCAATTGCAGCTACCTGGAACCCTATAATGGCCAACCGGTATGGTGTAGTTATAGGTGAGGAAGCAAATGCCCGTAAAAAGATTGTAATGCTTGCACCGGCATTTAATATTTGCAGGATGCCCCTTTGCGGCCGTACCTATGAATATTATTCCGAAGATCCTTATTTGAACAGCCAATTGGCTGTTCAAGCTGTAAAAGGGATTCAAAGTCGGCACGTAGCAGCCTGTATAAAACATTTTGCCGCCAATAACCAGGAGCTTAACCGCGATAGCGTAAACACCATAGTTGATGAAAGGGCCTTACGCGAAATTTATTTCCCGGCATTTAAAGCAGCCATACAGCAAGGGAATGCTTACACCATTATGTCAGCCTACAATAAACTGAACGGTTATTGGTGTTCCGAGAATGACTATTTATTGAATAAAGTGCTGAAAAACGAATGGGGCTTTAAAGGGGCTGTGGTTTCAGACTGGGGCGGTGTGCACCATACCGTTGCAGCGGCCAACAACGGGC
>NZ_JBFUKZ010000055.1:0-7374 GCF_056400585.1 Mucilaginibacter sp. P5_A6
GATTTCAGCAATAGGCAATACAGAAAAACTACAGTTGAGCAACTTGCAGATGCTTTTAAAAACTGTTTAATGAAAATTGCAGATTTAGCAACTAAAGAATTGACAGGATGACGTATCTCCATTACCTTTTGTCATCCCCGGGTGCAACGAGGGGATCTTATCAGCCTTGCAAATGCAGTAATCCAACCACTTAAAGATTTACATAAAAACGTACATTCATAAAAATAGAGCATGTTTATTTTAAAAATATTTCAAAACCGATCCAAGCTGTTTTATGCTGCACTGCTTTTATTAGGGATAATCAACAGTGTAACATCGAGTGTGTTACTGCTGTTTATTCAAAGTGCCCTGCAACAGAAGCCCTTCCCGATTTTGCCGGGTTACGGCTGGGCTACGTTTAGCGTTTCTTTGGTGATCGCCATTATTTCAACCAAAATCTTCCAAACCTATATCGTAAAACTCACACAGGAGATTTTATATGACTATGAATTAAATGTGCTCGAAAAATTGCGCTTTACGTCGTATTTCGATTTCCAAAACCTGGGTTCGCAGCGTATTTATACCGCCATTAACGATGTGAGGGTATTAGCCATGGTGCCCGAAGTATTGGTGGTGTTGGTCAACTCGTCTATTGTGGTTATATGTGCTTTGGGTTATATGTTTTGGATTTCCCCTGCCGGAGGGGCCAGTATGCTTGCCTTAATGATTGGTTTGCTGGCATTTTACATGTTCCGCAATAATTTGATTAAGGCGAACTTGAATAAAGTACGGGATCTTCAGGACACCTATCACAAATATTTACTGGATTTATTGAACGGATTTAAAGAGGTGAAAATGAGCATCAGCCGAAATGAAAATCTGTTTAACAAATATTTAAAAGCAAATCGGGTAGAAGCAAGAGCAATCGGGCAGAATACTGCAATACGTTACCTGGATAATGAACTGATTGGTAGGTATAGTTGGTACATCGCGTTAGGAGTGGTTCTGTTTGTATTGCCGGCATTGTTAAATATGAAGGCAACAGATTATTCGCCTTTCATCATCGTGGTGCTTTTTTTAATGGGTCCATTATCGTTATTGGTAGGAATCCTATCTCACTTAAATAATATTAAAGTGGCAATAACCCGAATTGAAAAAGTTGAAGCAGACATCAATGTAAAATCAAATTCGGTTCTAGGTCATGGAGATTTAAAGGAAATCAATAAAAACTTTGATATGCTGGTATTTGATGAGGTTACTTACAAATATTTCGATGAATCAAAGAAAAGCACTTTCACTGTTGGACCAATAAGTTTAACCATTAAAAAAGGCGAAGTGATTTTTATTACCGGTGGGAATGGAAGCGGTAAAAGTACGTTCATAAACCTTTTAACAGGATTATATCAAGTTACCAGTGGTGCCATTTACCTAAACGGTACCCGAATAACACCACAACTGCAAGCAAATTACCGCAATCAGTTTGCCGCCATTTTCACCAACAACTATTTGTTTGGAGAAAACTACAACGATTTTGAACTGCATACACATAATGAAGAGTTAATGTCATATACAGAAATGATGCGAATGGCAGGTATCCTGAAAATTGATGATGCGGGTAAGAAAATTGATATCGGTTTATCTAAAGGTCAGAGCAAACGTTTAGCCTTAATTTATGCACTAATGGAACAGCGCCAAATATTCGTGCTGGATGAATGGGCTGCAGAACAAGACCCGATATTCCGAACTTATTTCTACGAAAAAATTCTTGTGGACCTTCAGAACATGGGCAAAACGGTGATTGCCGTTACGCATGACGATCATTATTTTCAGCATTGTGACCGGATACTGAAATTTGATTACGGAAAAATTATTGAAGACAAAACAGTACGGAAAAGTAGAAAAGTCTTAGCACATTAGGATTGCCTCGGCTCAATTAATAAACACAGAAATAAATATACCTGCATATGATACCTAAGAAAATGGGGCTTCAAAGTCTCTTAAATACCAAACCTGTTTCGGTGAACATAGTAGATTTTCCGGAAGTAAAATTGTCTTCTTTACGGCTTGATAAAGGAGACGTTGCCATGTATTTGGCTCCAGAACCCATTTCGCTGGAAGACTGGATTAAAGAAAACAAAGCGCTCATCGAAAAGAAATTCGCGGAAGAGGGATTAGTACTTTTTCGTGGTTTTGAAGTAAAAGGAAATTCGGAGTTTAACGCTGCTACGCAAATTCTGTCGAATGAATTAATGGATTACTCGGAACCCTCTACTCCACGCAGTAAGGTTGCGGATAAGGTATATACTTCTACAGAATATCCTAAAGACCAATTTATACCGATGCATAACGAGCATTCGTACAGTAATAACTGGCCACAAAAAATATGGTTTTATTGTGCGCAACCTTCAGAAACGGGCGGTCAAACTCCTATTTGCGACAGCCGTGGTGTGTACGAACTTATTGATGCCACCATCCGGGAAGAATTTATACGCAAAGGCGTGATGTATGTGCGAAATTTTAGCGATGATCTAGATTTGCCATGGCAACAGGTTTTTCAAACAGAAAGTAAAAGTGAGGTAGAAGATTATTGCCGGAAAGCTGGTATTGGCTATGAATGGAAAGCTGATAGGAACCTTCGCACCAAACAGGTTTGCCAGGCGGTATTTCGTCATACCAAAACCAATGAATGGGTTTGGTTTAATCAGGCGCACCTTTTTAACATCTCTAACCTTGAACCGGGCGTACAAGAATTTTTGATTGCCCAATGCGGTATCGATAACGTTCCAAGAAACAGTTGTTTTGGCGATGGAAGCCCAATTCCAGATACGTATTTGTCAGAAATCCGCCGTGCATACGAAGAAACGAAATTGATTTTCGATTGGCAGAAAGGCGATATGCTGATGATTGATAATGTATTGTTTGCCCATGGAAGAAACCCTTTTTTGGGAGATCGTAAAGTGATGGTAGCCATGGCCGAACCATATCATCACCATGCGGAAAATGATGAGCCAACAAGCCAAAAAATAGTGTCGGAAACCCGTAGGGAGACTGCTCAATTTTTTATTAACAAGTCGGCTAATGATCAAGATCATAATCTGTTAAAATACAAGTTGGCTATAGCTTACCGCATCATGGTAACCGAAAAACTGGATGAAGGCGGTATCAGTGGGCATATCACCATGCGTGTTCCGGGCCAACCGGATGCTTTTTGGGTGAACCCATTCGGTTTGGCGGCAGAGGAAGTAACTCCCCAAAATCTTATTAAAGTTGATAAAACCGGAAAAGTGCTTGAAGGAGACTATCCGGTAAACGTAGCCGGATTTTGTATCCATGCTGCTATTCATGAAGCCTGGCCACACCTCAATTGTATAGTTCACACACATTCGCCATGGGGTACGCTTTTTAGTGCGCTTGGTCGTAAAATAGAACCTATCGACCAAAACTGTTGTTTGTTTTTTGAAAACCATACCCTATACGATCAATACAACGGTCCGGTAAATGATCCGCAAGACGCTTATAATCTAGCAAAAGCACTTAACGGAATGGATGCTGCCGTATTGCGTAACCACGGTACCATCACGTGCGGAAATACCATTGAGGCTGCGGTTATGCGAATGGTAGCCATAGAACGTGCCTATCGTTTGAATATTTTGGCATTGGAACAACAGGATTTAAAACTGGTAGACGAAGATACCGCCAGACTTACCCGCGAGTGGATTGGTAACGATATCGGTTTCGCCATAGAGTTTAATGCCCTGATGAGAAAGGCAGAGCGGCTATATCCCGGACTACAGCACCCTGAACAAATAAGCTGGGGTAATTAAAGCCTCAACTAAAAACAGGAGGGAGGTATAGCACGCGGTAGAGAGCTCGCAAAAAAAGAATGCCATTCTTTTGTGAGGAGGGGGCCTTTTTGTCATCTCGGGCGCAGCGGTGAGATCTTAGCATCTGGTTAGGATAGATTTTCAAAATCAGGATGGAGTCCTCAGTTTTCATAAATCAGGCGGTTCCAATATTTAGCGTAGAACCTTATCCGGTAAAACCACCCTCACCTTTCTTCCCTGGAGAAGGACCGCGGATAAGGCTCTACCTACATGGAAACCCATTCCAATTATACTCGGCACTTACTGCTTTAAACACTTCCTTAATCAGATATTTACCATTATCAGAATTCGTCAGAACAACCACCCCGTAACCGTTTTTTCGGTGGGCTATCATGTTGGTTTGGAAACCAACGTTGTTACCATTATGTGAGAAATAGTCGCCGTTACCGTCGAGGTAAAAACCTAAACCATAAATTGGGTTGTTAAAAGGTTTCAGCATTTCGTTGGTCATTTGTTGATTTAATATTTTATTTGACTGGTTGTTTAACGACAACTGAATTTCCACCAATACCTTGGCAAGGTCTTCGGCTGTGGTTACAACTCCTCCGGCAGCAACAGGATAAATGCTCCATTCCCCGGGAATTACTTTGCCCGTTTTATCATGACCATGGGCGAGATGATCATTATTTGTAACTGAGGTGGTAAAATAGCTGTTTTTCATTCCAAGCTTATCGAAAACAGTTTGTTGCATTAGCTGCCGAAAGTCTTTTTTAGTGATATCCGTCATGGCTTGTTCCATGATGCAAAATCCCCCTCCAGAATAGAGAAATTGTTTCCCGGGAGTTTTTATAATGCGCACAGGCTTTAAGCCGCTTTGCGAACCACCATTTAAAATATCCAGGATGGATGGGTAGGGTTTGCTCCGGTCGTAACCGGCAAATCCGTCTATATTTATGCCCCCGGTATGGCTTAATAAATGCCTTAACGTAACCGGATGTGTGTTTTTGTTATCCGGCAACTGCCATGATTTTAACGCCGTGTTTATGTTTTCATCCAGAGATAGTTTTCCTTCCTGAACCTGCTTAAGTATAGCTAATGCACTGATGGCTTTACTAATGGAAGCCGCCTGAAATAAAGTTTGATCGGTAACCGGTTTCTGACTTTCAGCATCCATTACTCCGTAATGCTTTACAGACACAATTTTGAAATTATAGATGATGGCAATACTTGCTCCCGGAATATGGTTGCGTTTCATAGTTGCTTCAATCATATCCTGGGATAATTTTGGTTGATTTAAATTTCCATTTCCACAAGAAACCAATACAAAAATGCCCCAAAGTAGGTTAATTAAGAGTGACTTCATAGCCCGAAAGTACAGTTTTTGGGTTTTCATAAAATGTGGTTGCAGGTAAGTTTACAATATGATAATGTGCGACTGTAAATTTCCGCGTGCTTAGTTTTTACCTTTGGCACGTCTTACCGACACTATCTATGGGAAAAATAACAATCTATTGTTTCCCCTTTGCGGGAGGGAGCAAGTACTCTTACAGAGAGTTTACAGCAAATGCCCCAACTTCACTCAATTTTATTCCGTTAGAGTGGCCAGGAAGGGGAGCACGTTTTAAAGAACCTGTTTTGAATGATCTGGACTCAATTGTTGAAGATGCTTTTAACAACCTAAAAGATCAATTAGACTGGAACCAACCGTATGCTTTTTACGGGCATAGCATGGGGGCAACCGTTGGCTTTTTGGTGGCTCAAAAAATTGCTCAATCTTCATTGCCTAAACCTCTTCATTTATTCTTTACAGGACGGTCTGCACCGTCGGTTAAAAGAAATCTGGCGTACTTTCATTTGTTGCCTAAAGCTCAATTTATTCAAAAAATACGGGAGTTGGGTGGGATGCCCGAAGAAATTCTGGGAAACAGCGATTTGATGGATTTCTTCGAACCGATTCTCCGGGCAGATTTTGAAGCTTTGGAAAAGCATGATTATCAACCGTCAGAACCACTGGATATACCTATCGATGTAGTGATTGGCACCAAAGAAGACATCAGTATGGAGCAGGCATTTGCCTGGAAAAAAGAGAGTACAGCACCGGTCCAGATAAAAAAAATGGATGGCGACCACTTTTTTATTTTTAACCACTCTGTGCATATGATGCAGTTTATTGCTGAGAAATTGAAGGTTAAAAGCTTCTGAAGCTTATTTCAAATAAAGAACATGCATACCTGCGGATGCTACCCTTTTCCGTACACTGCGTTAGCAGGCTGCTAACGCGCTTTCAAAACAGCATGGCTTATGAAGTATCAAATTATTGCATTAGTTTTTGGGTTTACAATTGTTACGGCTTCTGCACAAGAAATGGATTCGAAAACAAGATTGCTGAGTATTGGGGCGGGAACATCCTACGTAACCGTACGCGATTTTGCTGCTTCTCCGCTGCGCTTTGGCGGATTGGGGGTTTACGGACAGCTTGGGTATGAATGGAATAACAAAATAAAGTTTCAAAATATCAGGCTAAATTTCCAAACCTCGGGGCTAAACAATTCAACCAGCTACCGTTCGGATACCAGAGCGTATGGCGGTAAAATATCCTACTCGTATTTACGCCGAATAGGTTCAGCAAAGCAACTTGGTTTTAGATTGGGTGGTATAGTAGATATTTGGGGGAATGCACGGGTAAAGCAGCAGCGGAAAAACAATCCGGTAAGTTATGATGCAGGCGCTTCGCTCACGTTGGCTACCCATTTTTCAAAGCATGTTTCGGTGTCAAAAAGTATCCTGCAGCTAGATTACTCGCTGGCTGTGCCTGTTTTAACCTATCTAATAAGACCGGCTTACGGCGTTCCGTATCCTAAAAATTATTTAGAAGATGGGGTTTACAATCCAAAAGATGAAGGGATAGCCGGACCATTTTTAAAAAGTGGCAGCCTGGTGACTTTTAATGATTTTTTTAGAGTTCAATCAAACGTCACAATAACATATCCTATAAAAAGTAGAAATGCCCTGCGCCTTGGTTATGGTTGGGATTTCTATTCAAT
Source organism: Mucilaginibacter sp. P5_A6 (assembly GCF_056400585.1). Lineage (NCBI taxonomy): Bacteria > Pseudomonadati > Bacteroidota > Sphingobacteriia > Sphingobacteriales > Sphingobacteriaceae > Mucilaginibacter > Mucilaginibacter sp. P5_A6. The sequence continues at coordinate 6,848 of NZ_JBFUKZ010000055.1, forward strand.
TCAGTCGTTAAAAAAGGTGCAGCTTGCTGACCACACGGTATCACTTTCTTTATTGATAAACCTTTAAAAGCACTTTATGATTAATAGAAAAATTGCATATGGCTGCTTCCTGCTGGCTTTTCTGTTCAGTTCTTGCGAAAAGGCATTCATCGAATCCGGCGAAAGCAAAAATCCTGTCGAAAATTTTGATGCATTGTTTCAATCGTTTGAGGAGCATTACACCTATTTTGAATACAAAAATCTAGATCCCCAAGTTCTTTACAACACCTATCGCTCAAAAATAACCGCATCTACAACAGACAACCAACTTTTTGATGTAATGTCAGAAATGCTTGATCAGTTAAAGGACGGGCACGTTTCACTCACATGTCCCGGTAGAACATATTTTTACAACATATCCAGGTCATACCCGTCAAATTTTGATTTTAAACTCATCGAAAAAAATTATTTACTTAATGGCAATGCAACTTCTTATCAAAGAAACGGCGCCTTTGCTTACAATATTTTAGATGGTGGTGTTGGTTACA
>NZ_JBFUKZ010000056.1:0-6866 GCF_056400585.1 Mucilaginibacter sp. P5_A6
GATTTCCATGGCAAACCGGAAACAGCTCCGCCATGCCAATCTTTTTTTGCCGAAGGGTAACTTGCCTTATACAGGTTTGTGTTTTGTTTATTGTTAAGTTTCGCCGCGCAATTTTGCCTCGTTATACCTGCCTCTGAAATTAGCACCCATAATGACTGGTTATTAACTTTATACAAAGCAGGATACCCCCAATCACCGTTCCCCTTTGCAGTAGTTCCATCGGTATTAAGGGGGAAAAAATTCTCATAGGATTGATCAAACGGCTGCATCCATCTTGCCGTACCTTTAGGAATTACATAGGCTGTCGCTTCATCTTTAATCAATAAACTGGAGTCTGAGTGATTGGGAAAAGTATACCTGAACGCAATCCCATCGTTATAAACCCTAAAAGTAATATTCAGTGGCTGTTTTGAGGAATTCTGATAGTTAACTGTTTTTTCGACGCCAAAATTTTCGCAAAGCTTTCGCTTTCCGGTCAGCATTTCATATTTGTCATGAACTACGACAGGCTTGCTCTCGCCAATGAATTTGAGATTGGATACGAATTGCTGATCCTCTCTTAATATACCTAATGGTGAAGCCGGCAACACTTCAATATAAGCTCCCTTACTTTTATACAGTACCTTAAAATAAGCCTGACCTAAACCTCCCTGGCCTGCCTGCTGCATTTCTACAACAACTTTAATTTTTTTATCAGGAGATAAAACTTGTTGGGCGTAACCCACTGACCCTAAAAAAAGGCTCATAATTAATAATAACCTTTTCATCTTATTATTTTATAAAATTTTGATCCTTCATTTAAAATATCTTATCCATCAACACCCATTTCTTACCATCCATGGCCCGGCGAAAGGGTTCTTGAATTCCCACATTAATTTTTCACATTCCTGAACTTTAGCATTTGCTGCATTCATAGCTTCCTTACGGCCAAACGAAAAAGACACATCCGTTTCCATGATCGTAAATAGGCTGTTACCCATGCGATAAATTTCCATTTCTACCGGCGGCTTAATTATCTCCTTTATTTATGGTCTCGCCATAAAATCTCGCACAATTAAGGCAGTCTCCGGTTTCAATACCGCACCTGTATTCAAGGTCTGGCTCATTTATTGGTTGGCTTATAAAGGCTGTAGCAAATAACCCAGTAAGGCTATTTGATTAAAACAAAGTTAATTAAAGCTACTCTCGAAGAATTACACCAAACAGACTTTATTTTATACAAAACCGCCTTAAATATAAAAACATAATCACTAAATTAACAAGAAGAACAACAATCAGTCGAATAAAACAAATATAATCAACTGAATATATTTACATTAACTACATCATTATAATAATAATACATCGCACCGTACCTTTTACAAAAACAATACAAATCAGACATTACTTTAACTTTGCAATCCGAAACCGGTTTTTATGTGCCGAAGAATTCTAAAGCTGCCTTTTTCTTTACTACATGTTGACCATGTCTGGCTGTGAGCTTATAAAGTGACCCTCAACCGAAATTCGGTTAACTGATGCCTTTAAAACCTAATGCCGTTTTTTGATGGCTTTGCGCCCCGGAAATAACCGAGGCTGTAAGCATAATAACATTAAGATATATTTCCAATTTTTTCATTTTTATGTCGAGCGAAACTGACCCGGAGCATACCGGGCCAATAGTGCGTTGTGTCAATGAATTTCGTGCCGTTAGGAAATTGGTATCAATCCTGCCGGTGGTGAGCCGTAAATACCCTTTCCGCTCTGTAACAGACATTCTCACGACATAAATTTAAACAGGCTCTTACAAATCGCATAGTTATAAATCGAGCTCCGGTTAAGATATCTTATCCTGCTATTTAACCGGCGTAAATTTGTACAGAACCACTCCATGCATCGGAACCTTCACCGAAAGAGCCCCTTTGTCCGCATGGATTGTTGTAATGTCTTTCTGACGCCAAAGATCACGCACCTTTTGCTTTCCTGAAATACCAAGTTTATTCAGATCCTTGTAAGAGATATCCACTTTCTCCAGACCGAAATTGCAAAAGCCTACTGCACGACTGCCATCCTCCAATTCTTTTACATAAATGCGCAGATCTCCGATAGTCTGAACACAGGTAGCCTGTTTGCCAAGAGCATCCTGATTAACAGCAATAACTTCATCGTTTGTTAATAAATTCAGGGTAAAGGCATCCAGCTTTTCCATATCGCAACCAATTAGCAGAGGCGCAGAGAAAAGGCTCCAAAGGCTGAAGTGAAGATACTGCTCATCTGGTTTAAGCATGGTGGGATGCGGACTGCCCCAGCCTACTGTTCCTACAACCAGCATGTCCGGATCGTTCCAGTTTCCGGGTTTAGCCCAGGCTGCAGACTGATCCTGAGCTAATGCAATGCTTTTAACGTTAGACCAGTTGTCTGTTATATCATTCGTTGTACGCCATGTGTTTCCACCTACCGAACCGCCCCATTTCCAAACATCCGACATTCCGTACTGACACAAGCTGAAAACAATGTCGCGGGGTTGCTGACGGATATAATCTCCCATTATTTTGTATGGTTTTATGGCGGTAGACAATTGATAACCTCCGTTGTAAGATATAGAGACTACTTTGTTTGGGTCGTTATCAGGTATTCCATTTAGCACTCCTCCATAGCTGCACCAATCGTATTTCAGGTAATCGAAACCCCATTTGGCATAACTTTCGGCATCTTGCCGCTCATAACCATAGCTACCGGCACCGCCATCACAGGTCCAGGGACCAGGACTGGAATAAATGCCGATCTTTAAACCTAAGCCATGCACATAGTCTGTCAGGGATTTCATATCTCCAAACCTTTTATTAGGAACTATATTACCAGCTTCGTCCCGGAACTTACCTTGCTGGGAAGGATCTTTCGAATCGCGGTTATTTTGCCAGTAGTCGTCAATATTTACGTAATTCCATCCGTAATTTACAAGTCCGGTTTTCACCATTACTTCCGCAGCGCGCTTGACTTTCTCAGCAGAAACTTCTCCGGCGAAACAATTCCAACTGTTCCAACCCATTGGCGGGGTAAGTGCAATTTTATCACCACAGATAACTCGTAAATTTTTTTCGGCTACACCTTTCGCATTCTTTGCCTTCAATTGAATAACGTAAGTGCCGGCTTTTACAAGCTTGCCAGTGATAAGTCCTGTTTTTTGATCCAGCTTTAGTCCCTGAGGCAAACTGGTAACCATAAAGGTCATTGGTCGGTCTCCGGTGGCAGGTACCCTAAACTGAAACGGCGAGCCCGGCCGAACACCGAAAACGCTTGCGCTATTGATCTTCGGTTTTGCCGATGGCTTAGGGGTAAGAATGTAAGGCTCACTTGGAACAGGATAATAAGTAGCAAAAGTTGCTACGCCAGCCGCCTCAAATTTTGCATCTGCCCAGTCGGCATGATCGCTGCTGTTACCGTTTCCTCCGTCTGTTACCAGCAGATAAAGTTTTTTCACACCCAAAAGTTTCACATTACATAGCCGGGCAGTATCATCTTCATGCATCACACCGCTCGACCAAAGCTTCGCTCCATCGCCGTATACAATAAACTCTACGGCAGACTGACGCCCTTTCACCTCAACATCAATGCCAACCTGCGCAGTAAACGAATTTGCCTTACCATCGAGCTGAATAAAAAGAGAGCTTTCTGCGTGCGTGCCGAAGCCACGCTCAAAAGTTTTGCCTGCGATGGTCATGATGTTGCCATCAACCGACCTGTTTTTTTTAGGTACGCCCCAGCCCTGCGAAGCCGTGCTGAGATCCAGTTGATCTAACCAAACAGTTTGTGCGGAAAGGGAACTTGTGCTTAATAAGCTGACGATAATAGCGAAAACAAGAGTAAATATGCTTTTACTTGCTGTATTCATTTTTAATTTATAATTGATAGGATGCGCTGGCTCGGCTGTATAAATGGCTTGTATATTCGGGTTTTGAGCCTGCGCCCCCGCTGTAGCAAAAAGAGCTATTACCTGCAATACTTTCTTTCTGATTTTCATTATTCTTCTAAATTTATGCGTGTGTGTATATATTATATATGATGTACCGGTCGAACAGGCTGGCTTTCCCGCCCAATAGTTAACCACCCTCCCGTTAAAAAAAATATTGATATCAAATGGAATCTGTTATATGAAAAAAGTCAAAGTCGGCCGCTCCCCCTATATTTTTTGTGGCGTAGTTAAACAAAGCAAAACGATAGCCCATGAAATGTGGGAAGGTATAAGCCATTTTTAATTGTGTGCCCAATGGTATCCACGTTTTCCCGTCCAGGCTATAAAAAAAATCTGCCGCGTCTTTCCTGTCCGTAAAATTGCATTCCGCCTTAAAGTATACTACCTTTTGGTTTAATGGGATTTTTTGTGCTTCTACAGGCTTTCCGGTGCTTGCATTGATCATGATGATAGCTTTGCTATCCCCGGTTATTTTTACACCAGCTAACCCGTAATTTTTTTGCAGAAGGCCCAAGCCCGCGAAATCACCATCTTTCATTTTAGAAATGTCGAGCGAAACTGTCCCGGAGCATACCGGGCCGATAGTGCGTTGTGTCAATGAATTTCGTGCCGTCAGGAAATTGGTGTCAATCCTGCCGGTGCTGAGCCGTAAATACCCTTTCCGTGCTGTAACAGACCACAAACTATTATCCGGGTTATGGTTCCATTGCCAAACCAGTGGTAATGCCCGTTCGCCTTTTTTACGGGTAAACTCGTCTGAAGCGACGATGCCCGGGATTAAACCTTTACCGGCCGGCAGGTCAAGTGTATCGGTCACTTTGCCGCCAGTGCCCAAAACGGGCCATCCATCCACCCACTTTACGGGAACCAAATAGGGAATGCGGCCCACCGAGCCATAATCACGGAACAAATAAGAATACCAGGCCCCGTTTGGCGCTTCAACCAATCCGCCTTGCGCCACACCCAGGTCCTGGAGGCCAATTCGTCCTTCGTACGGACCGGTGATCTTATCTGCCCGGTGTATGATAACAGTGCGTACGTGACCCGGTGGCCATGTAATATTGAAAAGATAATATTTGCCTTTTATCTTAAACAGCTGAGAGCCCTCAGGACCGAGGCCGGTACCGCCCGAAGGCACGTTTGCTTTTTTAATGATAATTTTGTCCGTTCCGCCGAGTTTTATACCGGAAAGATCGTCCTTTAATTCAACTAACCTTAAATCTCCGCTCCCGCTAATCATATACACTTTTCCGTCATCATCAAAAAACAAGGAGTGATCACCCAGGTCGGGGGTAAATGACCTGGCTTTCCATGGGCCTTTTTCGATATTTTTAGTGCTGTAAATGTGCATTTTGCCGGTATTTGCAGAAAATGTGCTTACATAATAGGTGCCATTATGGAAACGAATAGAACTTGCCCACGAACCCTCCCCATACATGTTTTTGCCATTTGTGAGATTTGTTGCATCAACATTTGCTAAGGTGTCATATGCATAACCCACCATCTTCCAGGTCACCAGGTCGTCCGACTTCATAATAGGTACACCGGGACTCATGTGCATCGTTGTGCTGCTCATGTAATAGCTATTGCCTACACGTTCTATTGATATGTCTGGTACATCCGCGTAAATAATGGGATTAGTGGCTTTTTGCGCATATAAACACGGCACTATAAGCGTGATAATTAAGGCCGTCGTCCATAATCTATAAATCGCATTTCTCATATTGACATTTTGTTTTTTTTGTCCTGGTATTCTTACCTGGTTTTATTTAGTTAACGTATTTATTTGAAGCATGCTTACGGAGTAGGCATCGAATGTTCTTGTAACTTTTTTACTGATCCCGCTTACCTTACTGATAACCGGAACTATTTTTACCGGATCGCTGATCGTGTTCGTATCTTCGGGTTTATCACCTTTTATTACTACCAGGGTACCTTCTGGTGACAAATTTCCGGCACCATTTAAATCGATATCAACCTGCTGCGGCTTTCCTGTTGCATTTACTACTTTAAGGAACAGTTTCCCCGTTTTGGTGTCCTGGGTAGCAACATAAAACATGCCTGGTATAGGTTTGGGCATGTTGTTCGCCGCACTGTCCTGTTTGGTGGCAGGCCGCGTTTGGGTAGGGATATTGGCGCCCGCTACAGGGACTACCTTATCGCCGATATAGCTGTTAAACATTACCTGTACATAGTATGATGGCGAACCAAAACTTGTCAATGCATCATAACCTATCAGGTTTGATTCCCATTGCCATGCTTTCGGCACGGTTGCGGTAGCCTTGTTTACATTTGCAAATAAAGGCGCATAGCATGAGCGGATAACCAGGTCCGAATTGCGCTCCATACCGGTCATCCACGCGGCATCGCCAAGGGCAGCATTCAAAGTGGTGGTGGGCATGCCTTCCGTTGTTGCCCATTCACCTACAAACACTTTATATCCTTTGCGGTCGTAGTTATCATAATGTGCTGCATCCTCTTCCATCCCCCAGGCATTGCGGTAATAATGTTCATCTACAATTTCGGGCTTGCGGATAGTTAATTTACCCCTGCTCCCAAGCCAGTCCTTGCCGCCCATGCTTGCAATACAGTGAAGGTTCGGGTATTTGGCTTTAATACCATCATAAAACTGGGCGTAACGTCCGTCATAGCTGCCAGACTCGTCAAACCCGTCTTCGTTGCCAATCTCCACATAGCTGAGTTTAAATGGCGCGGGGTGCCCATCTGCAGCACGCTTAGCGCCCCAGTAGGTGTGTACGTCGCCCGTAACATATTCAAGCTCATCCAGCGCATCATCTACATAGGGCTTTAAAAGCGGGCCTGCGTCCACATGGTCGCCATCGAGTGAATAGCCCGCATAAACGGCAAGCAGCGGTTCCATCTTCAACTCTTCGCACCATTCTAAAAATTCAAG
>NZ_JBFUKZ010000057.1:0-6673 GCF_056400585.1 Mucilaginibacter sp. P5_A6
GCGGAAAGGGTATTTACGGCTCACCACCGGCAGGATTGATACCAATTTCCTAACGGCACGAAATTCATTGACACAACGCACTATTGGCCCGGTATGCTCCGGGTCAGTTTCGCTCGACATAAAAATGAAAAAATTGGAAATATATCTTAATGTTATTATGCTTACAGCCTCGGTTATTTCCGGGGCTGCAAGCTATCAAAAAACGGTATTAGGTCTAACAACCAGAGTTCACGCTATTCGAATAAAATAATGAAAATAAACAAACGGATATCATTAGTGTTTTTTACACTATTCCATTTTTTCCAAACATCCGGTTATGCCCAGATAACTTTGCCAAAAGTGTTTGGCGATAATATGGTTTTGCAACGAGGCATAAATATTCCTGTTTGGGGTAACGCAACTCCGGGTTCTTTGATTGTTGCAACGCTTGGCAAAGTAAGTACAAATGCAAAAACTGATAAAGACGGCAAATGKATGTTGCATTTTCCGAAGTTTAAGGCAGGTGGCCCTTATGATCTCAAAATTTCTGAATCAGGAAAGCCGGAATTAGCAATCAAACTAACGGGGATTTTTATCGGGGATGTATGGCTGGCTTCTGGTCAATCCAATATGGAATGGCAGGTACAGCAGGCGCGGGATGCTCCGAATGAAATTGCCAAAGCTGATTTTCCGCAAATTCGCTTTCTTGTGGTAGAACATGATATTAAGTTTAGTCCTCAATCTGATTTTTTAGCGGGTAAGTGGAAACTATGCGACACAAATAGTGTGAAGCAGCTCTCGGCGGTAGCCTATTATTTTGCCCGTAAAATACATAAAGAGCAAAACGTACCAATCGGTATCATCCAAAGTACCTGGGGTGGAACGCCGGTACAAACATGGACAAGCCGGGAAATACAGCTTACATCGGCTACTACCAGGGCAAAAATGCTTGCCAGTGATACGCTGACTCAAAACAATGTTGTAAAAGATAGCCTGGATATGGTACGTTTTTGGGACATCGTTTATCATCCACAGAATAATACTGATAAAACTGTTCCCTTACCGGAGTACGATGATTCTGGTTGGGCTGCAGTTGAGATGCCCCGGCTGGTTAAAGATTTTGGGATTGGAAAATACGAAGGGATGATGTGGCTGCGCAAAAAAATTGTGTTACCGCCATCTTTTGCAGGAAAAGAGTTAGTTCTGAATATTGGCCGCCCTGAAATGAATTATTCACTTTATTTTAACGGTGCCGAAATATGCAAAACGATTTGGAATAGCAATCCAAAGCAATCCTATACCATTCCGGCCGGCCTGGTTAAAAACGGGGAAAATACCATTGCTATAAGATTGGCTATGCTGTGGGGCGGTGGCGGGCTGAACCCTCCGGCTGATAATATTTATATTACTGATGGTTATTCTAAGATCTCTTTAGCAGGGAAATGGTTGTATAAAACAAATGTTGAACCTGCTCTTCCTAAAATCCATAATTATCAAAATTACCCCGCGGCGCTGTTTAACGCCATGATTAATCCGCTAATTCCTTTTGGGGTCAAAGGGTTTATCTGGTACCAGGGCGAGGCGAATGATACGGAGGCTTACCGCTATAGGGAATTATTCCCTATGCTGATCAACGACTGGCGAAAACGCTGGCATCAGGGTAACCTTCCTTTTTTATATGTTCAGTTGGCCAACTTCAAAAAAGAAGATCCGCTTCCTTCTGAAAGTGAATGGGCTGAACTGAGAGAAGCGCAGACACTAACACTGTCACAACCCAATACAGGTATGGCTTGCATAATAGATATCGGCGATGCAAACAGTATTCATCCTACAAATAAGCAGGAGGTAGGCCGCAGGCTGGCGCTGATAGCAGAAAAAAAAGCTTATGGGAAAAATGTTATTGCCTCGGGGCCAATGTATAAAAACTTCGTTGTCAAGGGTAAAGATATAATCATAAGTTTTACTGAGACCGGTTTGGGACTTGCTACCCGGGATACAGGATCATTAAAGGGATTCACAATAGCCGGAAATGATAAAAAATTCTTTTGGGCATCGGCCAGGATCGAAGGTGATAAGGTAATAGTTAGTTCGGATAAGGTAAATGTACCAGTAGCCATACGTTACGCTTGGGCCGACAACCCCGTTTGTAACCTTGTTAACAAAGAAGGGCTGCCGGCCGCGCCCTTCAGAACAGATGAATGGAAGGGAATTACCCAAAAGTGATTTCAACAGGTTGAGCCCTAAAGGAGCTGAGGTTGTTATGAAGTTAGATCCCGTTACTTCAAAAAAATATAAATCAATATGAAACAAAATAATACAAATAAAATTACATGGCATGTTGGCGCAATAGCTACAGTCCTGCTGTTTTTGGCAGGGAACATTGCCTGCCATGCTCAAAACCTCGATAAAACTGAGCGAAAGCAATTATTTGATAATAACTGGAAATTTTTTCAGGGAGATACTATATCTGCAAAATCAAGGGATTTTAGTGATGTGGCTTGGCGAAACCTTGATTTACCGCACGATTGGAGTATCGAAGGGAAAATAAGTCCTAAAAATCCGACGGGCGGAGCCGGTGGATACTTTCCTGCAGGAGTAGGCTGGTACCGGAAAGCTTTCAAAGCCCCGGCTGAATGGAAAGGCAAAAAAGTGTCCATTTATTTTGAAGGGGTTTATATGAATTCTGAAGTTTTTATTAACGGGAAATCACTTGGCATTTACCCTTATGGCTATTCGTCATTTAGCTATGACCTTTCGCCGTTTCTGGATTTTAATCATGAGAATGTGATAGCCGTAAGGGTTGATAATTCGCAACAGGTGAACAGCAGGTGGTACAGCGGTTCCGGGATCTATCGCCACGTGTGGATGACAGCTACCGATGCGGTACATATTACCGACTGGGGAGTTTCGGTTACAACGCCCGATGTATCTTCAAAAAAGGCAACCGTTCAAATTAAAACATTAATTAAAAACGAAACCGGGTCTCCTCAACATCTGGTGCTTAGTACCTTGCTGAAAGGGCCAAACGCTAAAAACGCAGGCAATAAACAAGTAACTGTTGACGTGGCTGCTAACAGCGAAAAGGAAATTGCTCAAACAATTTCGGTATCAGCCCCCATGTTATGGGCGCCGGAAACGCCGCATTTATATAGTGCCCGGATACAGGTATTACAAAATAAAAAAATAGTTGACCAAACAGCGACCGGGTTTGGCATACGTTGCATCAAATTTACTACGGAAAACGGGTTTCAGCTTAACGGAAAAACAGTAAAACTGAATGGAGGGTGTGTGCATCATGATAATGGCTGCCTGGGTGCCGCTGCTTTTGACCGTGCAGAGGAACGCAAGGTTGAACTGCTCAAAGAGGCGGGGTTCAATGCCGTAAGAACTTCTCACAATCCACCATCCCCGGCATTTTTAAATGCTTGTGACAGATTAGGCTTATTGGTTGTTGATGAAGCATTTGACTGTTGGAAAGTAGGGAAAAACAAACATGATTATGCCGAATATTTTAACAAGTGGTGGAAACGCGACCTGGAAGCCATGGTTATGCGGGATCGTAATCATCCATCAATCGTAATATGGAGCATTGGTAATGAGATAGTAGAAAGGGGTAGCCCGGGAGCCGTAGAAACAGCCAGAATACTTGCAAGTGCCATAAAAAAAATAGATACTGTTCGCCCGGTTACATCGGCCATTGTGGATAACGGTAAAGACTGGGCAACGCTTGATTCCCTGATGGCGGCGCATGACATTGGCGGGTATAATTATCATTTGCAGAGCGCGTCTGCAGATCATCAGCGGGTACCTTCACGAATGATCATTCAAACTGAATCGTATCCCAAAGATGYTTTTGCCAATTGGAAGCTGGTAGAAGACAACAATTATGTTCTTGGTGATTTTGTTTGGACGGCTATAGATTATCTTGGAGAATCGGGAATAGGTCGTTGGTATTATTCGGGCGAGGTACCTGGCGAACACTGGGAACATGATTTTTTCCCCTGGCATGGTGCTTATTGCGGAGATGTCGATCTGATCGGATGGAGAAAGCCGATTTCGCATTATCGTAACTTGTTATACAATAATACCGAAAAACTTTTCATGGCTGTCCGGGAACCTGAACCAGCCCCCTTGGAAATTAAAACAACGTGGTGGTCTGTTTGGCCAACCTGGGAAAGCTGGACCTGGCCGGATTATGTTGGAAAGGATATTAAAGTGGAAGTTTATTCAAAGTATCCTAGGGTGCGCCTTTATCTCAACAACAAACTTATTGGCGAAAAACCTACGGCAATAGCGCAGGAACATAAAGCCGAATTTACCGTAACCTATTCGCCGGGACAACTTAAGGGAGTCGGTGTGGATAACGATAAAGAGGTTGAATCAATTGTTTTGCAAACATCGGGCGGAGCTGCAAAAATCAAATTGACTGCCGACCGTAAAAAGATATTGGCAAATGGGCAAGATTTGTCCTATGTTACCATTGAGATAACAGACAATGCCGGCATAGTTCAACCGAATGCCATAAATCGGCTGCATTTTAAAATTGAAGGGCCTGCCACCATTGCGGGAGTTGATAATGCCGATTTGAAGGACACAGATCCATATACAGCGGATACACGTAAAGCCTGGCATGGACGTGCCTTGGTTGTTATCAGAAGCACACACAGTTCGGGTGATATTAAATTGACGGTTACTTCCCCCAATCTATCAGGGGCTACTTTAAATATCAAAGCCATTTGGCATTAGCGCTAATGAAGCCTTATAACTTATAAAGAAATTTAATCCGGCGTCCTGAGGCATTGTTAGTTGATTTATTATACTTGATTATCATGTGTCTGGAGAGTTAAATGGGTGTTGATAGATAAAATATTTTAAATGAAGGATCAAAATTTTATAAAATAATAAGATGAAAAGGTTATTATTAATTATGAGCCTTTTTTTGGGGTCAGTGGGTTACGCTCAACAAGTTTTATCTCCTGATAAAAAAATTAAAGTTGTTGTAGAAATGCAGCAGGCAGGCCAGGGAGGTTTAGGTCAGGCTTATTTTAAGGTACTGTATAAAAGTAAGGGAGCTTATATTGAAGTGTTGCCGGCTTCACCATTAGGTATATTAAGAGAGGATCAGCAATTCGTATCCAATCTCAAATTCATTGGCGAGAGTAAGCCTGTCGTAGTTCATGACAAATATGAAATGCTGACCGGAAAGCGGAAGCTTTGCGAAAACTTTGGGACCGAGAAAACATTTAACTATCAGAACGCCTCAAAACAGCCCTTAAATATCACTTTCAGGGTATATAACGATGGGATTGCGTTCAGGTACGCATTTCCCAATCGCTCTGACTCCGGTTTATCGATTACAGATGAAGCTACGGGCTACCTTATCCCTAAAGGTACGGCAAGATGGATGCAACCGTTTGATCAATCTTATGAGAATTTTTTTCCGCTTAATACCGATGGAGCTACTGCAAAGGGGAACGGTGATTGGGGGTATCCTGCTTTGTATAAAGTTAATAACCAGTCATTATGGGTGCTAATTTCAGAGGCAGGTATAACGAGGCAAAATTGCGCGGCGAAACTTAACAATAAACAAAACACAAACCTGTATAAGGCAAGTTACCCTTCGGCAAAAAAAGATTGGCATGGCGGAGCTGTTTCCGGTTTGCCATGGAAATCGCAATGGCATGTGATGATAGTGGGTAAGCTGGCTGATCTGGTAGAAAGTACGTTGATCACCGATGTGAGCGAACCTACTGCCTTTAAGGACACGAAATGGATTGAGCCCGGGAGCGCAGCCTGGGTATATTGGGCAAACAATCATGGTTCAAAGGATTATCAGAAAGTGATTGAATACATTGATCTGGCTGCAAAAATGAAATGGCCATATGTGCTTATTGACTGGGAATGGGACGTAATGTCAAACGGCGGTACTGTAAAGGATGCGTTGAGTTATGCAAAGAGTAAAGGTGTCAAAACTCTTTTATGGTATAACTCGGGTACCGAATGGCTTGGTGCAACTCCAGCTGACAGGCTGCTAACACCAGAGAAAAGAGCAAAGGAATTTTCATGGCTGAACGATATGGGCGTATCAGGTATCAAAGTCGATTTTTTTGCGGGAGACCAGCAAGATATGATGCAATATTATATCGACATTCTGGAAGACGCAGCAAAAYAYCATCTTTTGGTTAACTTTCATGGAGCCACCTTACCGCGTGGCTGGGCGCGCACCTATCCTAATTTAATGAGTACCGAAGCGGTGTACGGTGCAGAATGGTATAATAACGATGGTATTTTAACCGATAAGGCCGCTGCGCATAACACAACTCTTCCATTTACGCGGAATATAGTAGGCTCTATGGACTACACACCGGTAACGTTTTCCAACTCGCAGCACGAGCATAAAACGTCTTTTGCCCACGAGTTGGCTTTGGCAGTAGTATTTGAATCCGGATTGCAGCATTTTGCAGACAGGCCTTCTGCTTATTATGATTTGGCTGAAGGTCCCCGTAAATTCCTAATGGGATTTCCCACAACCTGGGATGAAACGAAGCTAATCAACGGCTACCCGGGCGAAATGGTTGTTATAGCCCGAAGAAAAGGCAAGCTCTGGTATGTTGCCGGGCTTAACGGGAAAGATACTCCGCAAACACTCCATCTTAATTTAAACTTTTTAGGCAGCTCGAACTATTCTTTCCAA
>NZ_JBFUKZ010000058.1:0-6236 GCF_056400585.1 Mucilaginibacter sp. P5_A6
GGCAAATAAATAGAGTGTGTCTGCCGCGCTTAAGTTGTTAAGTTGGGCACAGGCAAAAACCTTTGCACTCCCCTGGTTTTGTGTAGCCTCGTTATAAACATCACCATTTTTAAAGGCTGTTGGTTGATGATTGTAATACGTTTCAATCAATTTTATAACTTCGCTAAACAGCACCGATCCCTGTTGGGATGCTGTAATTAACGTAAGTAGTTGCCCCTTCATTCAGAATAATTTTTCGCGAAAGTAAAAAAGAAAAATCAATTCCTGTAGTTCGACGTCGGAGAATCGAACTGCAGGATTGCAAACAGCGGGGTTTATCGTAGCTGTCAGATTAAATTGAGGCTATCTCACATTAGCAGACAGCATATTCCCGTTGTACAGATCCTCTAATGTTATCTGAAATTTTTTCAATATTTAAGTATTAAAAAACCTGTTTTGTGTTTATTTACATTACCAACTTTATAATCGAGCAAGTAATAATAAGTGCCCGGCGACTGCATTTTACCGTTGATGTTTGAATGTCCGTCGAATACGTTGCCATTGCTGCTATATCCTTTTGCCTTATAAACCAATGCGCCGCTTTGCGTAATTATCGATATTTTATTATCAGGGTAGTTGGCCAGTCCGTCTATAGTAAATATATCACCTAAGCCGTCCCCATTTGGTGATACTGCCTGATGCACCAAAATATCATCATTAACTGCCTGCACGCTGTCGGGTTTGGTTGTTGAGCTAATTTGCTGTGCATAAACACTATTCACTGCTACCATTGCTTCCCGGGTTACCGTTACGGTATAAGTCTTCGTTGTTACGCCGTCCGGCGCCGTTACTACCGTATTGATGGTATTGGCCCCTACTGCCAGCGGGATGCTTTGCGATGCAGTTTTCGATGCTACCGGTGTGCCGTTCACCGTATTTGTAGCCAAACCATTATTGTCGGTTGGCGTTACCGTTATCGAGCTTGTTGCATTGCTTACACTTGCCATATAGTTATAGGTTTGTATGCCAAAAGCCGGGCTTAATGTGCCGCTGCTCAGTACCAGCTTTATCAGGTTGGCATTTGGCGATAGTGCCCGGTTGACCGTTACGGTATAAGTTTTGGTTGTTACACCATCCTCTGCGATTACCACCGTAGTGATGGTATTGGCTCCTAATGCCAGCGGGATGCTTTGCGATGCAGTTTTCGATGCTACCGGTGTGCCGTTCACCGTCATTATAGACATGATATTATTGACGGTTGGCGTTACCGTTATTGAGCTTGTTGCATTGCTTACACTTGCCGTATATTGGTATGTCTGTACGCCAAAAGCCGGTGTTATTGTGCCGCTGCTCAGTACCAGCTTTATCAGGTTGGCATTTGTTGATGGAAGAACATGAATAGTTATTTTATATGTTGTACTGGTTGTTCCATCCTGCGAGGTTACCACGACATTATGCGTTTCGCCATTACCTACAAAATACCATAAAAACGCAGACCCGGATGCAACCGCTTGCCCGTCAATCCTAATCGTTGCATAAGCATAAGAGACCGTTGGCGTTAACTTAATAAGGTTGGTGGCAGTATTGGCTATGTTTAATGTATAAGTATTTGTGCCGCTGGCGAAGGCCGGGCTTAATGTCCCTGTGTCAAAGGTAAGGTTCGAAAGACTTGAATTGGTTGAAGCAGCCAATGTTGCCCTCGTTACGGCTATTGTATAGGTGGTTTTGGTTACCCCGTCGGCGGCGGTAATCACCACTACTATCGTATTTACCCCAACGGCCAAAGGGATACTTTTAGAGTTTGCCCCCGAGGATGATGCAACGCCGTTTACCGTAACCGAAGATGATTTATCGCTTTTGGTAGGCTTTACGGTAACTGATGTTATTGAATTATTTACAACTGCTATATAGCTTGTTGTGCTGGCGCTGAAAGCAGGGCTTAATGCTCCATTGCTTAGCTCCAGCGCTGAAAGGCTCGCTTTAGGCAACCTGGGGACCGTTACCGTATAAATGGTTTTGGTTACCCCGTCCTGCGCCGTTACTACTACGGTGATAGTATTGACGCCTGCTGTTAAGGGTACAATTTGCGTTGCATAGCTTGATGCTACTGCTATACCATTAACGGTTACTGTGGCGGTGGGGTCGCTTGCGTTTGTGTATACGGTCATATCTGCGATTTCACTACCTACCGCTTCTGTCGTGTAGTCGGCTGTTCCTGTGTTGAATACAGGGCTGGTTGTAAGGTTATTAGATGATGCAACGCTAAATAGCAAAAGGATTTGGAGACCCGAATTATTGGATGGCGGCCTGGTTACCGTTATGGTGTATGTTTTTGTGGTTACACCGTCGGCGGCAGTAACCACAGTGGTAATAGTGTTTGATCCTATAACTAACGGGATCGCCGCCGAAGCCGAACCTGATACCACCGCTGTTCCATTAACAGTTACCTTTGCGGCAGCATCGCTGGTAGTTGGTGTAATGTTAACTGAGGTGGTGGCATTGGTAACCGAGGCTGTATAACTTGTTGATCCGCTCGCAAAAGCAGGCGTTAATGTCCCGCTGCTGATAGCGAGGTTTGCAAGGAGTGCATTTGACACAGACGGCCGCGTTACCGTAACCGTGTAAGTTCTTGTTACATAATTATACGGAGATGTAACAAATATGTTTATTGTATTAGCGCCAATGCTTAGCGGAATGGGTGCCGAAGCCGAGCCGGAACCAGTCACTATTCCGTTAACCTTTATGGTATCCCTTGAATCCTTCGCAGTGGGTGTTACCGAGATTGATGAGGTTCCCTCGGGTACGATTACGGTATATTCACCATGGTAGTCTACAAACTCCGGCGTTAGTGTGCCGTTGCTGAGGGTCAGATTAGTTAAATACGCCAAAATAAGCGGCGTTAATCTCTTGGTAATGGTCACGGTATAGGTTGTGGTGGAGCCGTTCTGGGCTGTTACCAGGATGGTTATAATATTTTGACCGGGGTTAAGCGCTATTGGAGCCGATGTTGTACCCGATGTTACCGCTGTTCCATTCACTTTTATGGTTGCAGTAGGGTCCGCAACTGTAGCTTTTACAGTGGTAGAGGTTGTTTCGCTGTAAACTATCGATGTATACGATGTAGTTCCCTGGTGGAACTGGTAAGGTGTCAATGCTATATTGCTTAAGGATAAGTTACTAAGGGCCGAATTTGATGATGGTGGACGCTGTACAGTTACCGTATAAATTTTGGTAGTTATCCCATCCTCGGCAGTAACTTTTACTGTAATAGTGTTTGTGCCGACAATAAGTGGTATAGCTGCTGAAGCCGTGCCCGAGGTAACTGGCATACCATTAACTGTTACCGTGGCACCTTGATTGCTCAGCGTAGGGGTTACGGTAGCTGGCCCTGATGTGGCGATTGCTCGATATGCTTGTCTTGGGCTGCTAAAGGGCTCAATTACATACGCACCAGTAACACTCATATTGGCCAGGTTGGCGTTGGAGGCAAGCGCGTGCCGCGTTACAACTGTGCTGTGCGTTTTGGTGGTAATGCCGGCATGGGCCATTAAAGCACCGGTTGTTAACGTAACCGTTAATAGCATTAAAAATAATAAACTAAAGCGCCAGCCCGGCAAAGAGTTATTTTTGTTTTCCCGGAAAGTTTTGGCTGGAATTAAATTGTGTGAAGGTAAAGGCTTTTTCATTGGCTTTATGGGTTGTAATTTTAAATCAAGGACCTAAAAATAAACCAGTTAACGTCAGGGGCCATGCTAAACCGTTATCAAATGTACATAAAGAATTTAATCAAAAACAAAGGTTTTATTATTTATTTTTACATATTTTTTTAGCAATTATAACTTATATCATTTGGTATGTTTTCCGCCCCCAATATTTATTACATGCAACCTGTTTTCCTTTAATCAAAGGCCAGCGAAGGTGTGGTTACAACATTTCAACCAGGAATCTTTTGTTCGTGTTTGTAAGGTGCCAGACAGGTTCAGCTTGCCGGAGATGAATTAGAAAAATCCAAAAAAGCGAGTTAATATGCAACTCCGCTGTTCGAGTCTCCGACTTAGAACCACTATATATGTGATCTCCAGCTACTTGATGCCTAATGCAAACAATCAACATGACGCTATCAATGCCGGCGTAATTAGATGCGCTTACTTCTTCTGCTTAAATGAAAATAGCCTTCAAGCAGGTTCTTCTGTTAATGCCTCTGCCATGCTAAGCGCCGGCAAACAAAAAATATCCTTTAATTTCAAAAGACAAAATTAGTCACAACTAATTAATTAACTCTATATAAAACAGCATGAAGTGTCCTGATGGCGATAATCATCTCCTGTCGAAAATTTGAACCTGCGGCACCTGCTGAAGATGCATTACCCGCTGTTCGAAGTCTCCGACTGAACTACTATGCCTGTTTCTCCAGACTACCCAGATTTTCTTTTTCGATTAAAGTGGTTATGGAAATAACTTTACAATAGCTGGCAAGTGGTCAGTAAACCAGGTCGGTAATTCCACCCGTTCAACGTGAAATTCGATTTGTTGCATAACAGATTTGAATAAGATCCGGTGGTTAATTTCTGAGGTATCCACGATGGTGAGGTCATCGATCAGTGGGTGATAAATATTTAGTTTTTCGAGGTTTCCGTAGAAATTATTGTTCAAGGTCTGCGGATCAACATAGTGACCACCTTCTGTTACCCTTTCCGTAACGCGGAACTGTGATAATTCCGGGTTTTCCAATCCGAAAAAAATCAGATGCAGCCGGTAACCTGCCTCTTTGAAGGTCTTTGGTTTTTCCCAGGTGGCGTCATTGGTAAAATGACCTTCATAAACATAGTGGTGGTTGTTGGCCAATGCCTGATTGGTTTGTTCTTCAAACAAGTTTACTACATACTCCAGTGCATCCTTTCGCGCATATTTTGCCGACCTGGTAATTGCCGGGAATAGTTCATTAAGCTTCCTTGTATAAAGCAGGTCGCCGTCAAAAACGGTATGATGTTTTAAAATTTCTTCCGGAAGATAGCCTGGCCCGACTGTGGATTTTCCGGCTCCGTTTGAACCCGTAATGATGTACAGGCCGGGCATATTAAAACAGGTTTAACTCCTTGCGGATTATCTGTGCCTGGCCCATGGTCAATTCTTCAACAATGGTAAATGATTTTAAATTTGGCGCAACAGTAACAATCTTAATGGAATGATCGGGATATTCCAGGTAACTTTGATTTTTAGGCAGTTTGTTCGACCATATCAAAAATGGCTTGCCGTTATCCAGTTTTTGCCTTCTTAAACGCCTTACAACCGTACTGCTGATCGCTTTTAATTCTTCAATAGTACCCATTTCTTTCCCTTTTCTGTTATTCAAATATACTGATTTTTCGCCTGCATATCGTTATATGGAGTAATTTGAAGCCATAGTTTTCAGGCTTCCCCGCTGTTCGATTTCTACAGACTTRGAACCACTATACCTGTTTCTCCAGACTACAGGATGCTTAAAACAAACAATAATTCCCCGCTGTTCGGAGTCTCCGGACGAACCACTATGACTATGTATGTAGTGTACAGACTACATGATGAATACACATAATCTTCAGCTCAGCTTGCAGGAGTGTTAAGCGCAAAAAAACGAGGTGTGCTGATATCTGTTAGATAGAATTACTTTCTTACCATAGTTTCAATTACCACATATCTGAGGCCGTTGATGTCGGAAGTTTCGAATCTAAGTGTGAAGGAGTTTTTGTTGATCATCTTAATTTCGGCAGTACCTTCGTCAGGCGAACCATGACGGCCCTGTATACCTACCCAATAGTAATATTTCCCCGAGTCGTATTTAATGGTGTATTCGCCTGAAGAAGTTACATCACCTTCGGTATAGCCTACGGTTCCATCGGTTTTAAATTCAAATTCATAGGCATATGCTTCAAGCTGGTCTTCCCTGGTGAGCTTACCATCCTTGTAACTCTGATATATCAGGCTCGAAACTGTCCAATTGCCAACTATGGTTTTGGGAGTTATTTCTGTTCCGGCCCGGGAATCTTTTTTGCAGCCGGCAAAAACAAATACAACACAAATAAGGGTAGTAAACAAGGCTTTCATAACAGGTTATAATTACATAAAAATATAACTTTTCTACAAATTTAAACCACTATAAGAAATAACATGTAACTTATTAATAACCTTAGGGCTTTCTCAAGATCCTAAACCGCTATTATTTCGCGGTCAACGCCTCACCTTCAAAAACAACGCCAGGCCAGCCATAGGCCATAAAC
>NZ_JBFUKZ010000059.1:0-5928 GCF_056400585.1 Mucilaginibacter sp. P5_A6
GGTTTGA
The DNA here is from genome assembly GCF_056400585.1 of Mucilaginibacter sp. P5_A6. Lineage (NCBI taxonomy): Bacteria > Pseudomonadati > Bacteroidota > Sphingobacteriia > Sphingobacteriales > Sphingobacteriaceae > Mucilaginibacter > Mucilaginibacter sp. P5_A6. Next base: position 8 of record NZ_JBFUKZ010000059.1, read on the forward strand.
AAGCATAATTGCCTAACGTCTCTTTATTTGATATCCCAGACAATACCAGGATAGTTTTATACCCCATTTGAACACCACCCTGGATATCTGTTTCCATGGTATCGCCAATTACGGTTGTTTCCGCGGTTTCCAGGCCAAGGAATTTCCGGGCCGAGCGCATCATCACCGGGCTTGGTTTGCCGGTAACAAATGCTTTTCGACCTGTTGCTTCTTCAATCATTGCTGTGGTAGCTGCTATACCCAAATTATTCCATCCCGGTTTTTTTGGGGAAGGATCCCTGTTGGTTGTGATGAATTTTGCGCCGGCAAGAATCATATCTACCGCCCGTTGTACCATCTCAAGTGTAAAATTCCTGCCTTCACCCAAAACTACAAATTCAGGGTCCGAGTCGACCAGGGTGATGCCGTTTTCATGCAGGCTGGTCAGTAACCCGCCTTCACCCAGCACATAAGCTGTACCGTTGGGGCTTTGGTCACCCAAAAATTTGCCGGTAGCCATTGCACTGGTGTATACATGTTTGGTTTCTACAGTTATGCCCATCCTTTTTAATTTACGTACCACCTCCAGGCTTGTGCGCTGGCTGTTATTGGTCATAAATGCAAAAGGTATATTATTAGTTATCAGTTGTTTAATGAATTTATCGGCTCCGGCAATCAGCTCTTCTCCGCTGTAGATCACACCGTCCATATCAATTAAAAGTCCTTGCTTCATTTTTGGGTTTTTATAGTTGAATTACAGCTGCAAGGTAATGGTGTAAATCAATAACATCAAATCCATATGAAAATAAACCTGCCGGGGAGTTTTTTATTCCACTTCTGGGTACAACAACCAATGGCAAAGTCATGTGCATTTGTTAAAAAGTGTTAATTCTACGAAAAGTTCGTAGTAAAACTATTTTGTTAGTTATATTTGAATTGTCAAAAATAATTTCAGCTCGTTAATAAAAACTTATCCTGATCATCATGAAAAAAACGACCCTTCTTTTCGCCGCCTTTTCACTTGTTATTTTTAGTGTGAGGGCTCAAAAGCCTGATACCGCCAAAGCGATTGTTCATTATAAATTTTCGCACCTGCGCGACACCACCAACCGCGATAAACCCTATACCGAAAACATGATATTGTTTGTGGGAGCAACCTCCAGTGCTTACAAAAGTTATGACCGCAAAATACAGGAGGCTCTGATGAAAAAACAGGTTGCCGACCAGGTTGCCGAGCAAAAAGGAAATGGCGGACCTATAAATATAAAAGTGACCAGCAGGGGAGAATCAACCCGGAACGAATTTTACCAGTTTCCGCTACAAAGTAAATTGGTTCGTAAAGAAAGGCTCATCACAGCTTACCTGATAGAGGAACCAATGCCGGCCATCAGCTGGAAGATCAGCAACGATACGGCCAGTTTTGCGGGACTGCATTGTCAGAAAGCCATGGGGCATTTTAAAGGTCGTGATTATACAGCATGGTTTTGCCCTGATCTGCCTTTTCATACCGGCCCCTGGAAATTAAACGGCTTGCCCGGCTTAATTGTTGAAGCCTATGATGCCCGGAAAGACGTGGTTTTTAAGTTTGATGGCATGGAAGAAGTGAGCAACGCACCGAAAACAGCAGCTGGTGTACCTGCGCCTACAGGCGGGTTAACGGTTAAAATGATAGGAATGGAAGATGACGCTGACCCCAATGTTATTGCACTGCCAACCGATGCTGTTAAAACCACTGAAAAGGAATTTAAGCGCCTGGAGGAAGCGATGCGTAAGGATCCTAATGCATTTGCTAAATCGGCTATGGCTGGTTCTGGTATGAATATGAGACCTGGGGGCGCAAATGGCCCAGGCCTTGGTCCTGGTGACCAGATGAGGATAGTGGTAAATGGAAACGGCCCGGTGATTAACAACCCAATAGAATTACCCGAAAAGAAATGAGTTTTTTACATAAAAGTGCCGGGGCATTCATTTTATGTATGCTCGTGGCTGTGCTATGCCTTGGCCAAAATATAAAAGGTACCGTTACAGATAGCCTCGGCAAACCTTTGGGTTATGCCAGCATCAACCTGAAAGGCAGCAATAACTTTATTATTGCCTATACTACCAGTGGTGTAAACGGGGCTTATAATTTAACCCTGCCTGCTGATGCTGATAAGAATGGCCTTACCCTTGAAATAAGCTGCATCGGTTTTAAAAAAGAAATAAAACCGATAACAGTTTTTACAATACCTTATAACTTTAAACTCTCCACCGCGGTGCACCAATTAAAAACGGTTACCGTTAAAGATAACCGGCCACGACTTCGCACCAGCGGCGACACCCTGAGCTACAAGGTATCTGATTTTGGCAGTCCGCAGGATAGAGTAATTGGCGATGTAATTAAAAAGCTGCCGGGGATAGACGTGGCCAAAGATGGCAAGATAAGCTATAATGGTAAGGCTATATCAAACCTCTACATCGGCGGCGATAACCTGTTGGATGATAAATACAATATTGCCACCAGCACCATCCCCAATGGGGTGGTTGACCAGGTACAGGTAATGGAAAACCACCAACCCATAAAAATGCTGAAGGATAAGGTTGTAAGTGAGGATGTTGCCTTAAACCTCATTATTAAAAAAGATGCGAAAATGCAAATGATAGGCCAGGAAACCGTAGGAGCGGGGCTGCCGGGGAAGTATTATGAAGACCTGAACGCTATGATGTTTAAGGATAAATACAAGGCTATTAATTACCTTAAGGGAAACAATACAGGGTATGATGTGGCAGGCGACCTGGTATCGCATAATGCGGCAGATTACATGCAACGTATAGATAATGATAAACCGGGTACCGTACTTTCATTAGGTACAGCGGGCGATCCTGATTTGCCGCGTAACAGGTATTTGTTTAACCAGTCGGGCATTGTGAACCTGAATAACCTGATCAACCTGAAAAAAGATGTGCAGCTGCGGGCCAATATCTCCTATCTGCGCGATAACCAGCGCCAGGATTACCAGCGTTTTAGTGAAGTATACCTGCCCGGTGATACAATACGCTATACCGAGGTACAACACAATAAACGCCGGCCCGATCTGATACACAGCCAGTTTACGCTTAATATTAATAAAAGCAAATATTTTTTGAATGATAACCTGGTTACCGATTACAGCCATAACACCGCGTACTCTGCCCTTAACAGCAATGGTGTGCCCGTAAACCAGACTTTTAAGGATAACCTGTTTGATTTTTCGAACGAGCTTAATTTTATGCAAACCTTTAAATCAAATAAAATTGTGGAGGTTTACAGTTACATTAACCGCACATCCGAACCAGAAAACAGGGTGATTGAACCAAATCTGAATCCTGGTATATTTAACAGCGGCATCAATTATTCGCTGCTTACTCAAAAGGTTAATATCCCGGGCTGGTTTACAAATAATTATATTTCATACAAAATACCGGGGCAATATTTAACGCAAAGTTTTAAAGCAGGCTTCAGCGGGCAATCACAAAAATTAAACACCGATCTTACAGTTATACAGCTTAACAATACAAGCAACCTGGTATCTGATAGTTCCCTTAACAGTTTAAGCTGGTCGCGCAATAAATTGTATGCCGAAGCAGACTATGATATACCAGGCAAAATTCTTAAAATTAATGTGAGCCTGCCGCTTAGCCTGCAGCAAACTCACTATAATGATCCGTATTATCAGTTAGATAACAGTCTTACCCGCCTGTATTTTAACCCGCATCTATCGGTTAAATACCAAAGTGGTATTGAAAACTATTTTACACTGAATTACAGCCTGCGTAATAACATCGGCAATATACAGGATGTGTACCGGGGCTATATACTTACCAATTACCGTACCTTGTATGCCAACAGCGCAGCTTTAACCGAGCGGCAAAGCCAGAACGCCGGGTTGGGCTTTAATTATCGAAAAGCCATTACGCTATTCTTTTTTAGCCTGAATGCTGCTTATAGTCATATCTATTCTAACAATATCGCTTCCAGTATTTTAACCAATAACATACAGCAACGGATTGTATTACCTTATAATAACCATATGGATACATGGACAGTAAGTGGTTACGCAAGTAAATATGCATTTGATTTAAACACCACCTTCAGCGGGGGCGCATTATGGCAAACCACAAAATTAAACCAGGTGCAAAATGGCTTGATATTACCTTTTAACACGATATCTGAAACCTTAAACGCAGGTGCAGAAACCAAGGTAAGTAATGTTATAACAATGAGCTATAAAGCTAACTATAGCCAAACCACCAGTAAGTCGCCGGCTATAAGTAACAGTTCAAAATTTCAGCGGCTGATACAAACCGCGTCTGTAAATTATAATCCGCTTAGTACGCTGTTCTTTAATTTTTCGGCAGACCACTATTATACCCACCAGCAGCAGGCTAATGACCTGAAATATTTTTTTGCTGATGCATCTATCCGTTACAAATTCAGCAAAACCAAACTTGACTTGGAGCTAACAGGCCAAAACCTGTTCAACGTAAAAAACTATACCGCGTTATACTTATCTGCCAATGTATTTACGTCAAGCTCGTACGCCATACCTGGGCGCATGGTATTGGCTAAAGTGATGTTTAACCTGTAAACAACCGGCTTCGGTAATTATATAATTAAATGTTGTAACGTTATAACCCATTCGCCCTAACGGTGATCTCGGCAATGTCCAGCACCTGTATCTGCTGATCTTTTTCATTGAGTTTTACGCCATCTGTAAGCATGGTCATACAAAACGGGCATGCGGAAGCCACCACCTGGGCTTTAACTGCTATAACCTCCTGGATCCGCTCCATGTTGATATCCTTTTTACCCGGTTCCGGTTCTTTAAACATCTGCCCGCCGCCCGCGCCACAGCATAAGCCGTTTGATCTGCAGCGTTTCATTTCTACCAGCTCGGTATCCAGAATCTCCAGTGCCGCACGCGGAGCCTCATAAACATTGTTGCCGCGCCCCAGGTAGCAGGGATCATGAAAAGTGATCTTTTTGCCCTTAAAGCTTTCGCCCCCTTCGGCTTTTAGCTTACCCTCATCWATCAGYTGCTGAATAAGCTGGGTATGGTGGATCACTTCGTAATTACCGCCCAGGCCCGGGTATTCGTTTTTAATGGTATTAAAACAATGSGGGCAGCCGGTTACAATTTTTTTGATATGGTAGCYATCCAATACCTGGATATTGGTCATGGCCTGCATCTGGAACAAAAATTCGTTACCGGCCCGCTTGGCSGGGTCACCGGTGCAGCTTTCCTCGGTACCCAACACGGCATAGCTGATACCCACATGATGCAGGATCTTACAGATATCACGGGTTATTTTTTGTGCCCGCTCATCAAAACTACCCGCACAGCCAACCCAGAACAGTATCTCGGGCTCTTTGCCTTCGGCAGCCATTTGGGCCATGGTAGGTATCTTTATTTCGGATTTTGGATTTTTCACCATTATTTAATTTTTATTTGGCGTTCACCAGGGCTTCGCCGTTTTCCATTTCGGATTTATCATTTTACTTCTCCGCCCAGTTCAACCTGTCAGCCTGGCTATATTTCCAGGGGGCGCCGTTGTTTTCTACATTGCCAAACATGTTATTCAGGCTGGCAGGGGCCTGCGATTCTTCCATCACGATATAGCGGCGCATTTCGGTAATAATCTCCAATGGGTTAATGTTTACCGGACAGGCCTCTACGCAGGCATTACAGGTGGTACAGGCCCATAATTCCTCCCGGCTGATATAATTATCGAGCAAGGCTTTGCCATCGTCATAGTCTTTCCCATGCTTATCCAGGTTATTTCCTACTTCGGTGATCCTGTCGCGGGTATCCATCATGATCTTGCGGGGAGATAATAGCTTGCCGGTAATATTGGCCGGGCAAACACTGGTACACCTGCCGCACTCGGTGCAGGTATAGGCATCCATCAGGTTTTTCCAGCTG
>NZ_JBFUKZ010000060.1:0-5905 GCF_056400585.1 Mucilaginibacter sp. P5_A6
GAGTTATTAGCAATATTATCGCAATTGCAAAAACTATGTCAAAAAATCTTTTTACGATCATTTCTTTTACAAAACTTTTTAAACCCCAACTTCATTATTAATAGTTAACGGATCTTTTGCATATGCCAGTTGTTTATCAACAGCGTTTATTACGGTTTCTATAATAAAATCAATCTCATCATTTTGAAGTTGCGGATAAATTGGCAGCGAGATCTCGTTGGCGTATTGTAAATAAGCAGATGGATAATCATTTATTTGGTAACCCAGGTCTTTAAACAAAGTCAACATGGGTAAGGGTATAAAATGAACATTAACGGTTACACCTTTACTTGTAATATCATCAATGATTTTATCGCGTTGAAACTCCGATATGCCTTTAATTCTCAATGCAAACAGATGGTATGATGATTCGCGATTTCCATCTATTAACGTTGGGGCAATAAACCAGTTCATTTTTCTGAAGCCTTTACAATACTTTAATGCTATTAGTTTTCGTAGCGGCAGAAGCTCTGGCAGATACTTCTTAATCTGCGCTAATCCAATTGCTGCACAAATATCCGGCATGTTGATTTTCAGCCCCTGGAAAAGAATATCGTATTTCCAGCCTCCTCCTGTTGATTTGGAAAAAGCATCTTTTGTTTGCCCGTTTAATGTATACATTTTTAAATAACGCAATTCAACAGCTGTATCAAAATTCGGCGGCAGGTTTAAACATATGCATCCCCCCTCGGCTGTTGTTATATTTTTAACTGCATGAAAAGAAAATATAGTTACATCACTTTTTTTTGCCGCCGAAACACCGTTTATTGTTGCACCCAGCGAATGAGCAGCATCTGCAATTAAAAGTATCCTGCCTAAAGCTTCTTGTTTGTGTGATGCGGCTATAAACAGGTCATTTATTTCCGGCTTGCAAATTATCTGGTTTAACTCATCATAATTGCAGGGCCAACCGGCAAAATCAACAGCAATTATTGCTTTTGTTTTGGAAGTTATAGCTTTGAGCACTGCTTTAGGTGATATGCAAAAATCAGTATCAACATCAACCATCACCGGTATGGCACCGCAATGTAACACACACAAGGCCGTAGCACAATAAGTATAAGCCGGTATAATAACCTCATCACCTTCTTTTACCCCAAACCACTTTAGCATCAGTATAGCCCCCGATGTCCATGAATTAACACATATGGCTGCATCAGATGAAGTAAACTCTACCATTTCATTTTCAAGTGCCGCTACCTTTGGCCCGGTAGTGATCCATTTTGAATTAAGCGTATTAACAACTTCATTGATAACCGATTGATCAATATAAGGCGGAGAAAAAGGAATTTTCATGGTGTTGTGGTAAATAAGTGAAAAGTTTGGTTAGGTTTTCTAAAATCGACAATAACCCGGGTTAAAGACTCGAAAAAGATCAGGCGGGTATTTTTTCGAAAAGGGCGACTATACTATCAATGAAATCGCGTGTAAGACGTTTGTAAATGCAATACTTTTCCATAATGCTGTCTTTCCATGTGTAGTTCCCAAATGATAAATCGGCAAGAGAAACAAAATTCTCATGGTACCTTGCCATAAAAATTTCAAGATCCCGAAAGCCTTTATTTGTACAGGTTTCGGGGTGGTAATTAAAAGTCCATGTGTTTTTTGTTTTAGGTTCAACCTCTGATAACTGTACGGGAATCCAGTTGAAACCAAATCTTATATATGGAGATTTTAACAAGCCATCACTTATGATTTTTATATCGGTATATTTATTAATTGCTAAAAGTGTGTTACGATCAAATGTATGAGCAGGAGCAATAAATAATGACGCCTGAATGTTTTCTCTTTTAAATATGGCAGCTGCTGCCTTTATCTTTTCTTCCTGGATGTGAAACGGTAATCCGGCAAATTCTGATCGCTTGTTTATTTTAAGCAAACCCGAATTATGATTCAGATAGCAGTGATCAAATCCATGCATACCTATTACATACCCTTTGCCTTGAATATCACGCACCAGTTGCCAGTAATTAGGGTTTATATTACCACAGCTTAGTAATTTAGGATCCTGGTTATCTGGAATCACAGCTATTATGGGCTTTATGTTATACTTATCGAACAAGTTAAAAAAACGCTCCCATTTTTTTATGTCATTTGTTGGACACAAATCATCCAAACGAATTAAATACTGTAGCATAACGATAAAAATTAATGTAAGTTAATATTGGTCAGTAATTAGTACCCCATTCAGGGGAATGGCATTGCCAGTATGTTTTATTACCAAATCCTCCCACGCTTTAAATATTTTTTCGGGGCTATTGGTGCTAATAATATTTCTGGCCATTTTACCAAGGTCATTTTTTAATGATGGATTATTAATTAAATCATTTATAGCTGTTGCCAGGCCAGAAACTGATCCCTTTTGTACTAACACCCCATTTACACCATCTGATATGATTTCTGATGGACCAAAATCACAATCCATAGCAATACATGGGCATCCAAAGCTCATTGCCTCAACTAACGCATTTGGATAACCTTCATTTCTGGATGGTAAAACAAATATTTCTGCCTGGCTATAATAATCCTGCAAGTTGGATTTTGAACCTGGCAGTATAACTTTTTCGCTCAATCCCATATTATGAATCTGGCAAATAAGGTTATCCCTTTCCTCGCCCTCTCCTATTATAAGCAGATCTACATCATCAATATTTGCCGTATTATAAGCTGATATCAGTATATCAAATCCTTTAACGCGCGTTAACCTTCCTACTCCCAAAATAAACTTCCGATGATGTACCTTTTCAGTTGAAATTGATTTAAAAGCGGTAACAGCATTCGTAATTCTATGTATATTGGAAAGCTTTTTAAATGCTTTATTTTCAAGCAAACAATCTTCAACCCCTTTAGCACTCACAACAACGGCGGCAGATTTTTTATAAAGGCTTGCGGCTAACTGTTTATGAAAATAATTGAATTGGTTTACGCTACGGCTTGGCGATGTTCTTTCTGAAACAATATAAGGAGTACGTATAAAGTAACATGCAATGCCGGTCCATATATTTGCCGAACTAATAAACGAGATAGCGCAAACTGGTTTCTCTTTCAAAAGCAACTTTACCAATTTGTAAAAAGTTTGTACCATATAATAAATCCTGTGACTAAGAAAATTTTTATGTCGTTTTACTATGTACACTACCTTTACTCCGTTATCAATTGTATAGGCCGGTGGTTGGTTATTTAAGGAAATAATTATCGGCTGAAAATTTAATTGGTTGAAATGATTAGCCAGGGATATCAATACTCTTTCGGCTCCCCCTCCCATTAATGAGGGAATAACAAAGAATAAGCTGGGTTTTTGGTGCAAAGCCGGATCTTTTTTCATAACTGTTTTTATGGCTTTTAATTAGGATAAAGCAAATATTTTACAGTTTCATATGCTTTGCGTACCTGCATGTTGCGTAGCTCAAATAGCAAATACCTTYTTACGTAAAGCTGCAGCAATTTTTTTCTTTGAAACGCCGGGTATGTAAAATGCTTAATAATCAGGTTAAAGTCACTTATCATTCTTTCCATCCTTATTTTTGTATTGATCATGCTCCATATGCCCCCCTCATGGTTACGGTAACAACTCATAATCTCGGGCATCACATATATTTTTTTGCCGGTGTGGTGTGTTGCAAAAAGCTTAAAAATTTTATCGCCGGCATAACAATTAAAAAACCAGGGAGTTGAAAACAGATTATACAGATCTGGTATATTTCGGTATAAAACAGTTGCCGTTTTTGTTTCTTCCTGTTTGCCTGCAAGTAAATCGTGGTAAGTATGAATTAATGGTACCGGCCTCGGATTTACATAAAGCGTTCTATTATCGGCATTTATCACCCGGGTATAATGGCAGCATATAACGTAGTCTGGGTTGTTTTCTAAGAAATCAACCTGCTTTTGCAGTTTATGAGGATCGGTCCAAAAGTCATCACCCTCACAAAGTGCTATATATTTCCCTTTACATAATTTGCTGCAATTAATTAAATTATGATGGATCCCCATATTCTGAGGGGATGCAACAATTTTTATTTTGCCAGGATATTTACTTGAAAACAGCCTGACAATTTTAAGTGTATTATCAGTGGAGCTATCATCACCTACAATAATTTCAAATTTAAAGTTTGTTTCCTGCATCATAAAACTGTTAAGAGCCTGGGAAATAAACTTTTCATGATTATAAGTGATACAACAAATGCTAACTGTCATTTCTGCATCCTTCATATCGTGCCGTTTTTTTCATTAATTTCCAATTCAATTTTGTCGGCTATTATATTTCCAAAATGTTTTTGTTTGTGCTGACCCCCTTCGTCAAAGTTTTGAGTCCTTAGCAATAACCTGCAAATAAGATCAAGATCTGGTAATGTTAACGTATGATATAAGGGGAGGCAAACAATTCTTGAGGCAACGGAATCACAAACAGGCATTTCTACATTATTTACATAGGGCAATGTTGATAGCGACGGGTAAAAATACCTTCTACAATATATTTGCGCCAGTTCCAGCTTTGCTTTACTATCCTGCATCAAACCCTCGGAGCTAAAAAGCACAGGAAAATATGCATGATTGTAATCTTGTTTGTTCTCTATTTTCTGAAATTTCACGTCGAGGTTAGTCAAACGTAACATATACTGTTCTGATAAATACTTTCTTTTTTTTAGTATTTCATCTGCATGGCGTAAGTTACACAGGCCCATTGCTGCATGAAATTCACAATTTTTGGCGTTGATTCCAGGTTCAGAAAAACTATCCACACCCGAATAACCAAAATTACGCATCAATGCCATTTTTCTTAAAAGCTCCGGGTCCTGTGTAAATACGGCTCCCCCTTCAATCGTATGAAATAATTTGGTTGAATGAAAACTGGTTGTACTAATGTCTCCATATTCAAACACCGATCTGTTATTATAAAAGGTGCCAAAACAATGGGCAGCATCATAAATAACCTTTAATCCATGCTTATCTGCAATTCTTTGTATAGCATCAATATCACAGGGATTTCCAAAAACATGTGTTGCCAGTATAGCTGAGGTTTTTGGAGTAATAGCGGCTTCTATTTTAGCCGGATCGATATTAAATGTCTCGGGATCTATATCCGTAAATACGGGTGTACATCCCTGCCATACAATACTGCTTGTTGTTGCCACAAATGAAAAAGGTGTGGTAATAATTTCTCCGCTTAAATCAAGGGCTTTAATTGCCAGTTGTAAGGCCAATGTTCCGTTTGAAACAAATAACAAGTGATTAACTCCCAGGTATTCTTTTAATTTCAGTTCAAGCGTATTTACTAAAGGGCCGTTATTTGTAAGCCATTGTCTTTCCCAAATACTCTTAACATAGTTATTGAATTCGCTTTCTGCTGGCAGAAATGGTTTGGTTACAGGAATCATTTTTTTAGGATTAATTGGTTAAAATCTTTAATTGCCGAAAGTTTGATTAGAAGGCCGGCGCCATAATAAACCCCGAAATAGATTATGCTTATTATGCCAATGTGCATAATCGCCGGGGTAAAAAGGTTAGTTAAAAGGATATTAAGGAAATAACAACTAAAACCTATAGTGCCGGATATTGCCAGGATAGGTAAAATATCTTCAATTTGCTCTTTTATCGGATATGAAATTAGCCTGCCACTGTAGGTTGAGTTAATGTAATATGCTACAAAATTGAAAAACAACTGAAAATATAATAAACCATAAATTCCGAAGGGAATGAATAATAAAATGCCTGCTGCGCATAGCACTTTTTTAACAACCTCTAATTTTAAAAATAACGAGCCTTTACCCATAACTTTTAAAATGTTTAAATTGTATGCATGCAGCGGATACATTATGCCACAAACACATAAAATTTGGAAATAAGGAACCGCGGGCAACCATTTATC
>NZ_JBFUKZ010000061.1:0-5234 GCF_056400585.1 Mucilaginibacter sp. P5_A6
GAGATACTGCTTACAAAGTCTGTCTTCTTTAAAAACATCCTTTCAATTTTATATAAAACATTGAAGAGATGTCTATTCTTTAACATTCCTAACCCTTGAGCAGCATCAACCTGCAGATCCTGTATATGAAAGATGACCACCGCTTTTTTAAAAAACTTATATAAAAGTGCTGGGAAAGCCATGTGAAAAGGAGGGGCAATGGCTAAAATATAATTGAGTTTCTTTTTAAATAATAAACGAATAATAATAAAAAGTGAGGAAAATAAAAATGCAGACTCCATAATAAGTCTATTAGCGCCTGATGGAACAGCGGGAATGTAACAAGGGCATCTGTAAACAGTTAATTTGCCACTGTCAGGGGATGAAAATATTTCTTTTTTGAAAAATCGGCCTTTATAGGGTAACTGAACTTTCCAAAAAGGATAATGTGGGTAAGTTGTGATAACTGTACAATCATGCCCTTTTTTTATGAGCCAATCAATCAACTCGCCATTATATTTACCTGTTGCGGTTGGTTCAGGAAAGTAGTTGGTAGATATTAATAAGAAACTTTTTTTGAGTAACATTTAAACTAAAATTGACCTTTGATTTTCAAATTAATAAGTGCCTTAATAAATCCCCACCGGTTAGAAATCATTTTTGACAAGGGCAGTTTTGTTTGAAGCGTTTGCGTAACATTGGTAGAGTGCCTTATATAGTGCAGAAACTTTTCTTCACAAAAGAAAATATTCCCTTTTAATTCGGCAACCAAACCCAGCCACCAATCATGCATATAAAGTTTTTCAGGAAAAGGGAATGCCCTGTTCAGCAAGCTCCTTCTGAATGACATACAGCAACCCAGGTAAGAATTTTTCTTTAAGTTTTTTAAAAAACCTTTGCCTGAATCCCTTGCTTTAAAAAACGACTCAAATAAAACTGTTCCGTCTTCTGTAATTACAATTGCATCTGAAACAACCAATTCATATTGCTGCATCAATTCCAGGTGCCTTTTTACTTTTCCTTCCAACCATAAATCGTCTTGGTCTGCAAGGAAGATAAAATCAAAACTGGCGTTTTTCAGGGCAGTCGCAAAATTGCCCGTTGGCCCTTTTGCGTGCGTATTTACAAAAACTTTTAGGCGATTATCATTAAATGATTTTATTATTCCAATTGTATTATCAGTTGATGAATCATCACTAATGATTACTTCATCGTCATCAGACAATTGGGTTAATATACTTTCTATTTGTTGTTTTATATATTTTTCACCGTTGTATGTTGCCATACAAACACTCACATTGGGCATCCTATCCTTTATTTAATTTATATAAAATAACCTGTTCATTTTTTTCAAATTCACCCAGCTTCATCATTGATATTATTGCAATAGAAATAATAGTTATACCCAATGGGTGATTGATATATGGATTTGTAAAAGTTAATAAGTACACAAACCAAATAAACATAAAAAAACCCATACCATTTTTTAAGCTGCACCTTTTATACATTATGTAACCTACCAGCAAAATTAGAAAATAGTACACCAAACCTATCACTCCTTGTTTGTGAAAAACTTCAAGATAGGAAATCTCCATATGGCCTGGTCTTTCGGGCACCCCATTTCCAAACCCGTGCCCTATTATAACAGACATTGGATTTATACGATCTACCACCTGATTAATTGTATTGTATCTTACCTGATCGCTTTCGTCCTTATCACCAATACTATCCTTTATATTTAAAAACATCAACACCGTAAGAAAAGAACCAATCAGGATGTATGTAATTGATTTATAATTAAACTTCAGGAATGTCCACTTTATAAAATAAGCTCCGGCGGTTGCTAATATAAGTCCGCGGGTACCGGTTAATACAATGGAAACAAACAACAGGCACAAAATAATATATTTAAATAACGAGTTTCTATGAAATTGATCCCATACTATAAAGCCAATGCATAAATAAACATCACCTGTATAATTTACATAACCACTATCGCCCTTGAAAAAGAATTGCGTTTTATCAATATCTTCTGCATCGGTACTCAAAACCGCCGTTAGTTGCGCGATGCTTGAATTTTGTAAATAAATGCAATAGAACACCAAATGCATTATTGCCAATATTACTGCGGAGATTTTAAGCAGCTTTAAAAGGTGTTTAATCTTGTCAACCGAATCGATAGAATAGTACAAATAAGGGAGTAAAAATATATTAAGCAAGGGCTTGACATCATCAAACATACCAGCAGTTGCCGTTTTAATATTTATAAACGCCACGATAGTTGCTATCGTTATAGAAAATAAAAAATAGCCAACAATTATTACGATAAATTTATTGATATACCCTCTAACAATCAAAAAAAATAGCGTTATGGGAATGTAAACACAAAACAGGCACATTCTTAGGGTAAGAAATGAGGTAAACTCCACTAAGCGTCCTGAGCCACCAAGAAATAGTTCCAGAAACACACATGTAAATATTACATTTAATATATATTTATTTACCCTATCAAAACTATTGTTATCAGACACGATTAAAAATTAAATTATAAAAGTTTCTTTATAAAAGAAAAGTCCTTATGAATTAAAGTTAGTTTTAATGATCTTAACGCCGCATTAATTTTCAATAAAACGCTTTCAAATACCGAAGAAGAGATATACTTAGCCCCTTCTAAATAATAATCAAATCTAATAAGGTCGCTCTTTGCCGAATTTGTGCTTTCAGTTGACAACTCGTGATTAACTTTTAAATCAATTACTATAAACCTGTCGGTTACAGTATTCTTAAATCGTCTGATAAAATCATGATCACTAAAATCAAGCTTAATTAATTCATTGTATCCTTTATTTTCGTCAAACGATTTGATGTCAACACACATCCCGCAATTTATGACTGAAAATTTATCTAAACTATTTATACCGGTTTTGATTTCCTTTATCGAAAAGCCTCTCATAAATTTAAAATGGCATGGGGATATTATTGTTTTACCATTGGCTATCATAATGGGCGAAAATAACTTATCGTTAGGATAAGTATTAACTGCTTCTATATATTTCGCCATGGTATTTTCCGCGAAACTGGTATCCTGATCCAACAAAATTATCCATTTCTTACCTTTTTCTTTACCTATCAACTGACCTGTGTTGTACGCCTTGCTAACCCCGCTATTGTCATAATCCCGGCAATAGATAACATTTACATTCCCTATAGTAGTTAACCCAGCAGGTAGGTTAGCATTATACTCCGGTGTGTTATCATAAACAACCAGGTCTAATTCATGATTACTTTTTTCTAATGATTTGCAAATTGACAGAAACGTTTTAGATTCCTTTAAAACAGATTTATATAAAACCAGAACAGCAATAAATTCTTCCATTTGAAATATCAGGATTTAAACAATTCAGCTATAATATTTTGATATTTTTCGGAGAATAATTTTGTACGATAAACCAGATCGTCTTTTACTTCCTGCTTAATAAAAAAATCATTTACTAAGTCATTGTTGTCGTTCTGTCTTAACATTTTTTCCATAATATCCGCCAAATTAAACTCATCTAATGGATTAAAATAAATACCATTTTCAGGATTTTGCTCCCTGTGAATAGCTATATCAGAAAGCAGGATTTGTTTACCGTTACTCTTAGCTTCTTCAACAGTTGAGCTCCACCCCTCAAATAACGACGGGTTAATTAAGGCCAGGCAAGATCTGATCAAAACAAGTACTTCATTGTAAGGTATCAACCCTAACAATAAAATGTTTTCACACAGCTCATTTTCTTTTATATAATCAAATATATTTTTTAAACTGTTAGTCTTCCTGTAATCTGCCATGTGCCCGGTGGTAACTAACAAAGGATTTAAACCCCTCTTTTTCAAAACATTAATGGCTTTAAACGCTGTTATGTGGTTTTTATGGCTCCAAAATTGATTGGGTAAGTAAAAGAAATTATTTTTAATATTATACTTCTGCCTAATTGTTTTTTTTACTTCAATATACTCATTTTCATCTATCGTCGCCGGTTGCGAAACAAACTGCAATACTTTAACCTTATCATGATTGGTTGCAGTAAAATTAATGAAGTCTTTATATGCATCGTTACTGCTTAAAATAATTCTATCACTATACTTAGCAATATTCCTGTACTGGTTAATAATTCGTTTGCGCTCATTGTTGGTCCATAATTCAGGAAAATGAAGTATTTGCAAATCCGGAATCCAGTTTACTATCTTTAGTTTTTTATATCTGCTAAAAAAATTTGAGTGCGAAACAACATCTATTTTGTGCACTTTTAATAAGTTTAATAATAAAAAATTAGCGCTGAATTTTCGCTCAAATATCTTTTCTACAAACCAGGGAAGCGTATTCCTTTTTAAAATATTAGTTCTTATTATTGTTGCGTATGGCGAAAATACATCTATATATTCGTTTTCAATATCAGATGGCACAACAAGAAAAAACTCAATATTCTTATTCTCAGAAATAGAGCAGGCGTATAACAAATTCTTTATATAATTTATTCCACCCTTATATTCTTTTGTAAAGTTTAGCAAAAAAGCAACTCTAATCATTTAGCAGACTCTTAAAAAAATTCAAATACTGTTTAAGCCCTTCGTTCAGGCTTGTTTCCTGTTTCCACCCCAATTCAATGGCCTTTGATATATCAGCATGATAAAATCTTGGATCTCCTGGCTTTACCACCTGATTAAATCTCACATCAACTTTTTTATCATACAGGTTTACCAGGAGTTTAATAGTATCACCTACTGTTGTTCTGATTCCTGTACCCCCATTTATCACAATGATATTTTCCTTTACATTTTCGGCAACTTTTAATACTAATGCTGCAGCATCTGTTACGTATAACCAATCCCTTGTTTCCTCACCGGTCCCAAAAAACACCACTTCGTTTGACGTATTTTTAATTTTCAAACAGGCATCCCACAACAGCTGTTTTTGTAAACCTGTTCCATAAATTGAAAAATAACGAATTATGGAAACCTTGAGGCCAAAGTTTTTGCTGTACGAATAACAGAGCTCTTCGGCTGCTTTTTTATGAAACCCATATGGTGAAACAGGATTAGATGGATCATCTTCCTTAATTTCTATGTCACCAAGATCTCCTTGTACTGCAGGGCTTGAAGGGTATATAAAATGGCATGGCTTGCTTTGTAGCCTGATATACTCTAATAAAGCCAATGTACTTTGAACACTTTTTTGAAAATCTTCAAATGGGTTTTGGTATGAAAAAGAAACT
>NZ_JBFUKZ010000062.1:0-5146 GCF_056400585.1 Mucilaginibacter sp. P5_A6
GTTAATATCTGCTGGTCTTCCAGATCCGGAAGCTGGGCTTTTACCAGTTTGGCATAATTTTCATTGGTTACTATGTAAATGTTTTCTTTGGGGCACACTTTCAGGAAGCGTTCGTAGGTGTTTTGTATTAATGTTTTGCCGGTTCCTAATATATCGATAAACTGTTTGGGATGCGAAGCACGGCTTATCGGCCAAAAACGGCTGCCTATTCCGCCTGCCATGATAATGGCATAGTAGTTTTTGTTCATGTGTAATTTTAAGAATTAAGCTGAATATAAAAAAATCAAAATGCAGTAATGATACACTCCGGATCAAAATACAACAACAATATTAATTAAGATCTGTTTTTATTACAGATTTATTAACAATTGGCTCAGTTGGCTCAAAACACGCAAAATCCATCTTTAAATCTTCAATACCCCTATTTGCCTGGCAGCAAAATCCGGGAACAGCACTTTGTCATTATTTATCTTTAAATGCTTGTCGGCTACCTCGCAGAATACATTCCTAAAATCTGTTGTGACGGCTAAATCACGGCCATCTTCCAGGTTGTCAACAGCTAATGGCTGCATAATGCCATGCACCTTGCCACCATTAACATTATTGCCTAAAATAAAATTACATGAAGCCCTACCGTGATCTGTACCACCGGTACCGTTTTGATGAACGGTACGCCCGAACTCAGTCATAGTCATTAGGGTAACTTCATCCTGATAGTTGCTGCCAATATCTGTCCAGAAAGCCATCATACTATTGCTAAGGTCGGTCACGTTACGGGCAAATATACCATTAGCTGTACCCTGGTTAAAGTGTGTATCCCAACCATTCGATTCGGTAAAGGCAATCTCCAAACCTACATTCATCTTTATAAGCTGGGCAATTTGTTTTAATGAACTACCTAATGCCGAGTTTGGATAAACAGCACCATTAGCAGGTGTATAATTTTTAACGCCGGCCCTTTGCAGTATTTTTAACGCATCGAAACTTTCTTTGCCCRTATCTTTCAATAAACCTGGTGCAGCTTGATCATATAGCTCCTCGAAGCTTTTTGCGGCAAGGTTCGTCCCCATAGGGTTGCCGCGCATTTGCAGGGCAAAATCCTGCAGGTTGCTGATAGCCACGGCCGGGTTATCTCCATAAAAGGATCGTGGTATTGCCGATGTTAAGCTCACCGCTGTAAATGGCGTTAAAGCATCGTGTCCTAATAAACCAACCGCCCTGTTAAGCCAGCCGCTTGCTGTACCTTTATTAAAAGGGGTTCCGCTTTCCATGTAATCCTGTGCATCAAAATGTGATCTGGTGTTATTTGGCGAACCGATGCCATGCACGATACCCAACCTTTTTTCGCGGAACATTGGTTCAAAAGCTTTCATGGATGGGTGCAGGCCAAATTTACCATCCAGATCAATCAGCGGATTATCATTGCCATTTTTAGTCGCATCCATAAATAAATTRGGGCGGCCTTCTTTCAGATACTGATCTGTAAACGGGGTAACGGCCATCAGGCCATCCATCGCTCCGCGCTGAAATATGCATACCAGCGTTTTTCCTTTTTTGTAGGGCGCTATTATTTTATCCTGCGCGGCGGCTTCGGCAATAAACGCCGGGATGCCGCCCATTAGGCCAACACCAAATAAAGTTAACCCTCCAGCTTTTAAAAACCCTCTTCTTGATAACATAATCTTTATTTTTATCAGATTAACGTCTTTGGTACTCCGGCGAACCTATTATTATCCCTACTACCTGCGCCAGCATTGATTTGGTTTCATCTACCTTTGGCATTACCTGCATCTTTGTCCCAGTATCAGGATCAGCTGAATCACCAGGCATCAAAAGCGCATCCTTTACCAGCGGTGAGGCGTTATTGCTTGCCCTATTTACCTTTACCATTAACTGTGGATCATTCAGCATGGGGGCAAGCTGTTTTATTGCCTTATCCAGGGGCCTTTCGGGCATAATGATCTTGCTGTAAGTAATCAGTGCAGCCTGGGCGCTTTCGGGCTCGCGGTTA
Source organism: Mucilaginibacter sp. P5_A6 (assembly GCF_056400585.1). NCBI lineage: Bacteria > Pseudomonadati > Bacteroidota > Sphingobacteriia > Sphingobacteriales > Sphingobacteriaceae > Mucilaginibacter > Mucilaginibacter sp. P5_A6. The sequence continues at coordinate 2,012 of NZ_JBFUKZ010000062.1, forward strand.
TTGTTCAGTTTTAGCAGGTCGAATGTTACACCGGGTATCCGCCCGGAAGCAAAAGCTAATCCAAAATTCATCCGATTCAATAAAGCCCCGGTGTTAATCCAATATTGTCCCTTATCGGGGAAGCCTGTTGGGGCCTGGTAATAATAAATTTTTTCGCCCATCCTGTTTATCCAGTTATATAACTGGTAAAGCTGGGTTACCCGGGCATTCAAGCTCCGAACGGTATTGATAGCCAGCTCAAACGGCGATTTTGTTTTTTCCCGTAAAGCCGAAGCTGCCCAAAATTCGGGGGCCGYAACCATAGTAATAAGCACCTGTTTAATATCACCATTGCTACTTAAAAAAGTTTTGGCCATCTTATTTATCAGGACTTGCGGGGGCGTATCACTCACAAATCTAACTGCCAGTTTGCGCGAAATAAACTTTGCTGTTGATTGCTGATGCGCCAGCATACTCAATAATTGTACGCCTTCATCATATCCCTCGTTGGGGCCAAAATGTTTGCCCAGTACTACCTTCTCACTGTTATCGTGTCGATTAAGGTTAAATAAAAAGTCGCCATCATGCACAAATCCGCCGATGGCAGTTTTCTTCTCTATGACTTTTGACAAGATGTTATTCCCTTTATCATAATTTTCCATCGGATAAACCGACCAGCCTGTAAGAACCTTTGCCGCCTGCGTAACATCCTGTTGTGTGTATCCACCGTCAACACCAAGGGTATGCAATTCCATTACCTCGCGTGCATAGTTTTCATTAAGGCCACGTTGCTGCCTTACTTTTTTTAGTTTATTCATCAGCATACCTTGTTTACTGCTATCCGGCAGCGCATCGGGCATCATTTGCTGCTTAGGTACAATTGCAGACGAACTGCTAAAATTATCAAGGTAGTACAACATTGCAGGAGATTTTGCAGTAGCCAGCAGGATATCATTGAATTTGCCTAAAGCATTGGGCCGTATTACATCGCGCTCGTAATCCGGAATAAATCCGGCACATTGGTTTTTGGTGATGGATACATTAAAATGATTAAACCAAAAGCTGGTCATCACCTCCAGAAGCTGATTATTACTATATGCTGCTCTTAATATTTTTTGATTGATAAACTGACGAAAGAGTTCCTGCTGAGGCTTCATACCATTTTGCTCCATATAATCCTGCAGCATTTTTTTGTATTCCGCTTTATTGCTTTGTATCGAATCTTTATTGATGATTCCGCTTTTTATGGCCTTTTGAGCTGCCTGTCCAGGACGCGGATATATATTAGCTATTTCGGTATTGCTTAGCTTAAGTGCATCAAAATGGTCTAACTGCTGGTTAAGTGAATCGTCGGGCAATTTGCCGTCAAGTTGTTCGCCGAACCATTTTTCGAGGCCCTCTTTTGCAACTGCGTCAACTTCACCAGGTGTAGCTCCATAGGTAAAACGGCTTAATAAGTGTGCAGCAGCTTGCCTTTTTGTAAGGCCAGCTTGTTTATAAGGAAATTGGGGGGTATCATTAGCATTATACCCGCTATAGAATGAAGAAAAAATAAGGAAAGCACCAACCAAAACAAATACCGATAGAAAAGTGCTTTTTACTGGTTTCATACTAAGCTATTAGCGATGACAATTATATGACCTCAATACCTGCTTAAGGTTTAATCTTATTCATTTTAAAAATGCGAAGTATTAAGAAAACAACAGACCTGCAAAACAGTTTTACAAGTCTTTTATTAAGTATTTTTTAATATTAATTAAATGCAAATCGTTCTGCGGCCATATCAGCAATGGCGTTGCCTATGGCCAACGATGCCGTTGCTGCCGGCGATGGTGCATTTAAAACATGAAGCATATTATCCTTTGCTTCAATTTTAAAGTCATCGAGCGTTTCGCCATCGGCAGATATGGCCATTGCCCTTACACCTGCCCGGCCAGGTTGCAAATCGTCCATTGTAAGACTTGGGATGAGTTGTTGTAAACCAGTTAAAAAACGTTTTTTTGAAAATGCACGTCTGTATTCATCCAAACCAAAACGCCAGTGTTTTATAAAAAGGTTCCATGTTCCTTTAAATTTTAAAGCCTCAATAGTGTCACCTAATGAAAAATCAGTTTTTTCATATCCTTCCCGTTTAAATACAAAAACCGCATTCGGGCCGCATTCTACTGTACCATCAATCATACGGGTAAAGTGTACGCCCAGGAAAGGGAACTCCGGGTTAGGCACCGGGTAAATAAGGTTTTTTACCTTATTTTTTCCTTGTATTGTCAAATCATAATAATCGCCCCTAAAACCAACAATATGAGCTTCGCTTGGTGCACCGGCGCTTGATGCAAGCCTATCGGCCTGCAGGCCGCCAGCAGTAATTAAATACTTTGTATTAAAGCTACCTTTATTGGTAATTACGGTTGTGTAATTTGTGTGGTGTTCAAATGCTTTTGCTGCACAATTAGTGAGCACTTTACTTTCTGGAAATTTAGCTTCAAATAATTCGCGGTATTTACGGGTAACCGCAGCAAAGTTGATAATGCCCGTACATGGTACCCAAATGCCTTCAATACCTTCGCAAAAAGGTTCTATTTCCTTTATTTTTTTACTGTCAATCTTTTCGATACCCTCTACCCCATTAGCAAGGCCATTATTAAATACCTTATTCATGTGAGCCAACTCGGATTGCTTGGTGGCTACAATGATTTTTCCACAGATATCATGAGGTATCTTATTTTCCTGAGCAAATGCAACCAGTTCGCGTCGGCCGTCAACACAAAGTTTAGCTTTATAGGAATTTGGTTTGTAATAAATACCCGAGTGAATGACGCCTGAGTTGTGCCCTGTTTGATGCGCTGCTACTTCACTTTCTTTTTCAAGAACAAGGATTTTTTTATCGGGATTGCGTGTATTGATCTTATAGGCAGTAGCCATACCTACAATACCTCCGCCTATAATAATGAGGTCATATCCGTTTTCCATTCTTTCAAATAAGTACTATAAAGCTAAATAAAGGAGAAATAAGGCAAAAATCTATAAAAGCCAAAAAGCTCAATTTTATCCTGATGACAAAATTGAGCTTTTTATTTTTAACCGTGGCTACTATTTGTTATAGTATGTAAAATCCTTGTGATTTATCTCCGTTTCGGGTAACGATTTAAAGTAATC
>NZ_JBFUKZ010000063.1:0-4890 GCF_056400585.1 Mucilaginibacter sp. P5_A6
ATGTTATACGTATGGAAAGTTTATCGCGATGTAGAAAAGCTCAACTCCTTTTATTCAGCCTATTTGATGGTAAACTATGTAGTTAACGGTTTAATAAAATACTCCAGATGAAAACTATAATGGTAACCGGTTACACTGGTTTTGTGGGAGTAAATTTAATACCGTACTTACTAAACGAAGGGTATGATGTTATAGGATTAGGACGCAATAAAGGCGATGATTCAACACTCCTGAGATTTAATTATGATGAGCTGCCCGGCATTAAACATTATGATTCCATAATACACCTGGCAGGTAAAGCGCATGACCTGAAAAAAACAAGTGACGATAAGGAATATTTCGATGTTAACACCAACCTGACTATCAGTTTATTTAAGCAATACCTGGCATCTGGTGCTACCGAATTTGTGTATATAAGTAGTGTAAAGGCTGCAGCCGATAATGTAAGCCGAATTTTGCTTGAAACAGATAAGCCCGACCCTCAAACAACATATGGCAGATCGAAGCTAAAAGCGGAAGAATTTTTAATGAACAGCCTGTTACCGGAGGGCAAAAGGCTATTCATACTTAGGCCATGCATGATCCATGGTCCGGGTAATAAAGGCAACTTAAACCTGTTATACCAGTTTGTGAAAAAGAAGATACCTTATCCGCTTGCTGCATTTCAAAATAAGCGCTCATTGCTTTCCATTGATAATTTATTGTTTGTAATAGATGCCATAATTAGCAACAAGGATATTAAAAGCGGCATATACAATGTTGCCGATGACGAACCGCTTTCCACAACAGGTATAATTGATGTTTTGGCTGAGGCTTTGAATATTAAGGCTGTTAAATGGCCGCTAAATGCAAAAATCATCAGATCACTTGCTGCTGCCGGCGATGTTTTGCATTTACCGCTGAACTCAGAACGACTTAAAAAGCTTACCGAAAGCTATATGGTTAGCAACGAAAAAATAAAAACAGCCATTGGTATAAAAAATCTTCCAATCTCAGCTAAAGATGGTTTGTTTCACACTGCTGCAAATTTATAAGTTATGATAAATTACCTGCTCATACCGATATTGCTGATCATATTAATACATCTGTACTTCAGGTTATCGATGCATTATAACATTTTTGATATACCTAATCACCGAAGCTCACATACCGAGGTAACCATAAGAGGTGCCGGCATAGTTTTTCCACTTGCTATTGTTTTAGGATTTTCATTTTTTGGCGAAGTCCATGTTTTTTTTATTGCCGGGCTTTTAATAATTAGCATCATCAGCTTTATTGATGATCTTATTCCTTTAAGTGCGCTATTGCGCCTGGTGGTTCATCTTTTGGCGGTTTCATTAATGTTATATGCACTTAATATATATTACTTATGGCCATTGTGGCTGGTGATTTTGTCGTACGCAGTAATCATTGGTACTATTAATGCATTTAATTTTATGGATGGTATAAACGGCATTACCGGTATTTATAGTGTTGTGACTTTAATATCAATGATGTATATAAACTTTTTTACTATCCATTTTGTCACTAATTATTTAATTATATGCCCTTTTTTAGCATGCCTTATATTCCTTTTTTACAATTTCAGAAAAAAAGCAAAGTGTTTTGCAGGTGATGTAGGAAGCATTAGTATCTCTTTTTTGCTTATCGCCTTAACTATAGCAATCATTACAAAAACCGCATCTTTTAAATACCTCTTTTTATTTAGTGTTTATGGTATTGATGTGTTTTTTACCCTGATAAAACGGATAAAGCTTGGGCAGAATATACTTCAGGCGCACAGGCTTCATCTATACCAGCTGCTGGTACACAAAGGGAACTACCAACACCGGGGCATCGCTTTGGCCTATGGTATTATTCAATTGGCAATCAATGCGTTCCTGATAACTACAGATCTTCCCTTGTTAATTTATCTGCTGATAGTAATTATTGTTTTAGGCTTTTCCTATCTTAATATTCAAAGGTATTTAAATTTAAAGGTGGCATAATATTATTTTGTTGTATGGTCATTTTTATTTAATTATTGGCATTATCAACTGTAAAATTCTTTTTACAATTAATGGTGAATTAATTTTAGTTTATCATTTGAACTCTACTTTCGTTGTGAGTTACAAGTCTCCTTATCACAATCGAACTTGTAATTCAAGGCTGAAATTATCACAACTGCTGTTATCCTGCTATGCTTAAATTTTTACGGAAGGCGCGTACTGTCCCACGCTGGATAGTGCTTTTTATTGACCTTTTTATAGCTGCGACCACATTTACTCTGGCATGCATGCTTATTAAAGAAATAGGGTCTCTACAAATCTATAAATCTGAATTTTTCCTGATGCTGGGTACTTACGTTATAATAACGCTATGCGTTTTTTTTGTAATGCAGATACACACTGGTCTTATCCGCTTTACAAACTCGCAGGATATGCTGAGGATTTTTGTGGCTGTGTTTATTTGTAATCTGGTGTTTTTAGGTGTATACTATTGTGGCCTGGCAATAAGCGGATTTACCTTCAATAAAATTATTTTACTGCTGATAGTCAACCTATCGTTGAAAAGCTCCATAATGATGTTCTTGCGTACTGCCATACGCAGCCTTTACTATTATATTAAGTATCACTCTTCGGCCAATAAAAAAACGGTGCTTATATATGGCACAAGTCATAACTCCTTATTGCTGAAGCAAGCACTTGAAGCCAGTAAAACAGGTAATTTTTATATCGCGGGGTTTGTGGAAATTGATAGTCCCAAAATCAATAAGTTTATTGAGCAACGCAGAGTTTTTGCATTATCCGCTATTGAAAAAATAGCCCGCAGGTTAAATGTAGAACGTTTAATTATCCCGGAAGAAAGATTAGATAGTCAAATTAAGCAACAATTAATTGAATGTTGCTTACAGGCAGGCATCAAAATATCGTCAGTACCAACATCTGATAAATGGCTGGCCGAAGACGGACTTACCAAGCAAATTAAAGATCTGAGAATTGAAGACCTGTTATCAAGGCAGCCAATTTTAATAAGTAATAAAAAAATTCATAGTGAACTTAGCGGGAAAAGGATACTTGTAACCGGAGCCGCGGGATCAATAGGATCTGAAATTGTTAGGCAAGCATTAAAGTTCGATCCGGCCATGCTCATATTATGTGATCAGTCAGAATCGCCGCTTTATGAGATCGGGCTGGAAATAGAAGAAACAAAGCCATTATGTGATGTTAAGCTATTTATTGCTGATGTAAGAAATTACAAAAGGATGCGTGCACTTTTTAAAGAGTTTAAGCCCGAAATTATCTTCCATGCCGCTGCCTATAAACATGTACCCTTAATGGAAGACAATCCGGCGGAGGCTATCCAAACAAACGTGGGCGGCACTAAGAATCTGGCCGATCTCGCTGTATATTTTGATGCCGATAAATTTGTAATGATCTCTACCGATAAAGCGGTTAATCCCACAAATATTATGGGGGCATCAAAGCGGATAGCCGAAATATATATTCAGTCGCTTAATGATGCCATCACCCATGGCAACGATTATTTAAACTCTGTTGATAGCCTGCATTCCTACGCCCCGGCTTCCGCCAATACTAAGTTTATAACTACCCGTTTTGGAAACGTCCTTGGATCAAACGGATCGGTGATACCCCGGTTTAAAGCGCAGATAAAAAAAGGCGGCCCGGTTACTGTAACCCATCCGGAAATAACCCGGTATTTCATGACCATACCAGAGGCTGTGCAGCTTGTATTGGAAGCCGGTGTAACCGCCCAGGGAGGGAAAATATTTGTATTTGACATGGGCGAACCTGTTAAAATTAGCGATATGGCTAAAAAGATGATAAAGCTTGCAGGCTTTATACCCGGAACCGAAATAGAAATAGTGTATACAGGATTAAGACCGGGTGAAAAACTATACGAAGAATTGTTAAACATCGAGGAGCATACTCAACCAACACATCACGAAAAAATTAAGGTTGCCAATGTACGAACCTATGATTATAAAGATGTAGCAGCTGATGTTGAGCAATTACTGCTGCTTGTGCAAAAAGATGATGAAGTGGAGATTGTAAAAAAGATGAAAAAAATGGTACCAGAATATTTAAGTAATAATTCAAGCTATGAGAAGCTTGATAAACAAGCCATAAATTAATAAATCCCGAAATTAAACAATGAAAACTTTTACCTTCCCCTTACTTTTTGTTCTTTTTATTTGCGCCTCATCGGCCAGGGCGCAAGATCAGCCCGAAGAGCGCGACAGTCTTTATAAAAATGCGGATTTTGAACACTTATCTGCTAAAGTTTTTAACCTTAACAGTGTGACACCCCAGGCCGGAATTTTAATAGATTTTTCAAAAAAACCTGTTATAAAAGGATCAATTCCTGTTTACCAGGGTAACTTAAGCATGCTGTTTATTGATGCAGCTGTAACTTCAAACAACGATTTTGTTCCGCTGTTTGAAAAAGGAAAATGGGCTACAAATGCATCCGGCAATTTGTCATATATCATATTTTTAAACCGTACCAACAAATATTCCAGATCGGAGAGTGGCTCAATAGGCAAGCCAGCTTTCACAGCACCCACGCAAGCTTTTTGGGTATGGTTAAATACTAAGGCTGGGTATATTTTTTCGAGCCATTTATTCTTTTTGGATAACGGTAATGCCAAAATTGAAAATCAGATATCGCGCAAAAATTATAACAACCTGTTTGGACAGATAAACCTTGGTTTTTATTCAAATCCATTTGAGGGTAAGTTGTCGTGGTTAACCTTTTCGGGCAACGTAGGGTTTGAGTACAGGCAAAACGACAATAATTATGCATCTATGGAAACTGTAGTTATACGCTCATATGATAAAGTAACATCATCAAAAACTACTGAGGCTCTGGAAGCTACCAGCGAAGAAA
>NZ_JBFUKZ010000064.1:0-4732 GCF_056400585.1 Mucilaginibacter sp. P5_A6
GTACCGGATCATGTGCTATCTGGGCAAACATTGGATAAGTAACTTTATTAATGGCCGCCGAAATATTACTTATTGGTAATTGACTAAGAGAATCTGCGCGGGAGTAAAAACCAAGCTGGCTCGCAGAAAAATACTTGCCTATGATAATTAAATAAAGGTTTTGGTATACAGTATCTATTAACCCCGATACTGTCATTTTATAACCAAAATTGATATGTTTTTTAAAAAGCTCCCTGTCAAACACTAAACCCGGTCGCCAGGGTGAATAAATCCAGTGCAAAGCTGTTGATAAAAACGAAGTACATAATCCCATCCATACCAGGCTCCACACACCATAACCCAATTTTGCAAGTAAAATACCCAAAAGACCGCCTCCTATAGCTGCAGGTATTTGAATATTGGTTTGCAATTTAAACTTCATATCCTTAATTAGTATAGTGCTTTGTACACCAAAAAATGCGTTTATAATTAAAATAAGACTATAAACACGTACAACCGCTTTTAATATTGGCTGATTATAAAAATCGGCTATGAGTGGAGCGAATAAAAAAAGCAACGCATATAACAGGGAACTACCGGCGAGATTAAAATAAAAGACAGTTGAAAAATCCCGGTGATCTGCTTCCGGCGTACGAATTAACGATGCTGTTAAACCACTATCTAATAGCGAGTTACTAATTGCTATAAAAAGCGATAACATGGCTATCAATCCAAATTGCGACGGATCAAGAATGCGGGCGAGGAAAATAGATATACCAAATCCCACTAATTTTGCACTAATCTGCTGCCACAACGACCATAGTATGCCCGAAACAGCTTTTTCTTTATAGCTCATAATATTTTTACAGGCGGGCGTTTACAATACTATCTGGTAAAAATGCTTTCAGGTCATAAAGGACGGTATTGGGTTTACACAGATCTTTAAGATTCATGTCCTTAAATTCATCATGTGCTACTGCAAGTAAAATACCGTCATAAGTTCTTGTTTTAGATTCTCCGTTCTCGCATATTACCCCATAGGCTCGTTTTGCCTGCTCGGCGTTAGCCCATGGATCATGTATATGTACCTTTACCTTATACTCTTCCAGGCGCCGAACGATGTCTATTACACGTGTATTTCTAACATCGGGACAGTTTTCCTTAAAGGTAAAACCAAGTACCAATACTTCAGCATTAATCAGTGATGTACCACGGCATGTAATTTGTTTTATAAACTGATCGGCCACATATGCGCCCATTGAATCATTTATACGGCGACCGGCCAAAATAATTTCAGGATGATAACCTGCCTCCTGCGCCTTTTGAGCCAGGTAATAAGGGTCAACGCCTATACAATGCCCGCCAACAAGCCCTGGCCTGAAATTTAAAAAGTTCCATTTTGTGCCCGCTGCTTCCAATACCTTATGTGTATCAATTCCCAACTTGTTAAATATCATAGCCAGTTCGTTCACAAATGCGATATTGATATCACGTTGCGCGTTTTCAATAACTTTAGCTGCCTCGGCAACTTTTATTGAATCGGCTTTGAAGGTACCGGCAGTTATAACGGAGTTATAAAGTTTATCTACAATATCTGCAATCTTAGGAGTCGATCCAGAAGTTATTTTGCGAATATTGGCTACGGTATGGTATTTATCTCCCGGATTGATTCTTTCGGGAGAATAACCGGCAAAAAAATCAACATTAAAACGAAGATTTGAGGCTTTTTCCAATACGGGCATACACTCATCTTCGGTAACGCCAGGATAAACGGTTGACTCATAAACTACTATATCGCCTTTTTTTAACACTTTGCCAATTAGTAAGCTGGCATTTATTAATGGGGTTAAATCTGGGCGGTTATTTTTATCAACCGGGGTTGGAACCGTTACTATGTATACAGAGCAGGCTCTTAACTTTTCAATCTCATCAGTAAAATATAAACCCACAGGTGTTGTACAAACCGGCGTTGTTACGGCTTTTAACTGTTCTTCATTAATTTCTAATGTATGATCTATACCTAACCTAAGTTGGTTGATCCTGTTTTCATTGATATCATACCCAAATACCTTATATTTCTTAGCAAATTCAACTGCCAATGGCAGGCCGACATAGCCAAGGCCTATAATTCCGATTTTAGGTGCGTACTGTTCAATTTTCATAGTTTTGGTTTTGATTTGAGTTTTGAATTGTTAAATTTTGAAGGGGCACACGTGTTACCAATGCACAGTTAATGGTATCAAAAACCATAAGCACATTTTTGCCTTGTATTTGAATTACCTTACCAAGCTGATTTGTAAGTACGCCACATTTTATCTTTACGGTATCACCTATCGAAACACCATGCAGGTTCACAATTTCCAAATCTTTATAATTTGCCAGGTTATCTTTTATTTGTTCAATTACTGTGCTTCTAACCACAGCAGGTTTGCCCATATAGTATACATAACCCATTACACCTAAAGTGTAAAGAACATTTGCCTGATCATACAAATCGACATTAACAAATATGTAGGAGCTGAATAAAGGCAGGCTTACTTCCTTTTTTCTATCGGCCCACTGATTTACAACTTCCCTGAGCGGGCAATAAGATTCTATTCCCTTTTCCTTTAAAAGCTTGTCGACTTTTTTTTCCCACCGGGGCCTGGTATATATAACAAGCCATTTTTTTTCATGTAAACTTGACACGGGAGTTCTGTTTAAATTTAGTTGAGGTTCCATAAAACAAAGTGTATTAACTGGCTATTTTATATGAGCATTCATGGCTTCGCCATCTCACTTACATGATGTGGTTGGGGTATTTTATTTTTGAAAAAGGGTTCCGAAAATAGTACCCGGAGAAAAATTAAATCTTTATAACTCAACAGAACGTGTAACCTAATCTTGGGCAGTTACAGCTTCGCCACTCCACTTACATGGCGTTTTGTGTTTAAAAAATTTATTTTATTTTGTAACAAACAGTATTCTTTTAATAGCTTACAGCTTCGCCACTCCACTTACATAGTGCCTTGTTGAAAATACAAACTATCAAATACGCTAACACTAAATCCTATTCTTACCACTATACAGGTAAACCTGTATGATTAAAGCTATTCTACTAAGCACCGTAAACAGGTGCATATCCATAACCACCATATGCATAGGCCGGGCGGTTTTCTTTTTTTGCATCGTTAAATACAACCATCAGGTTTTTAAGTTTATCGTTGTCGTAAATATCCCTTAGCACGTCTAATTGCGCTGTACTTGTATAATTGTAACGTACAAGGTAAATACTCAAATCTGCAAAGTTAGCCAGGCTAAAGGCATCGGCAACAGCACCAACTGGTGAGGTATCAATTATAATGTAATCAAATTGAGTACTGCACCATTTAAAAAGCTGATTAACGCGTTGGTCTGATAACAGTTCAGACGGGTTTTCTGGTATTCTTCCGCATCCTAACACAAATAAATTTCCTGTTTCGCCATATGGCTGAATACAATCATATAATGAATCAATATCTCCGTCAAGAAAATCAGTGATACCCATTTTTTGTTCCAGTCCAATAGATTTGAGCAAATCAGGTTTGCGCAAGTCAAACTCCATGATCAGCACTCTTTTATTTAATAAAGACAGGGTTAATGCCAGGTTGATGCTAAAAAAGGTTTTGCCCTCTCCTTTCATACATGAGGTAACCAACATGGTTTTATGCGGAAGGCCCTGGTTCAATATCCCGATATTACTACGGATGTATCTAAACAATTCCGAAATAACAGTTGTACTTCCTCTATGTATAGCTACCTGGCTGTGTTGTCCATCGTTATGACAAAGCTCTCCCAATACCCTTACCCCTTTTATACTTAATAAGTTTGACGTATGTTTAATTTTAAAATTCAGTTTTTGACTTACAAAAACTAATAACCCGGGGATGAACAGGCCGAAAATACTACCCAGCAAGTACATCAACTGCTGTTTAGGATATTCGGGTTTAGGGTCGTATGCCGGTTTATCAATTACTTGTGATGACGGAATTGTGGCAGACAAGGATAAGGCTGTCTCTTCTCTTTTTTGTAATAAATATTGATATAAGTTAGTTTTTACGCTTTGTTCTCTGCTCCGCTGTAAAAGCCCTCTTTCAATTGAAGGCACCAAACGAATCCTTGAATCATACTCCGCAGAGTTTTGTATGAGGAGTTTATGCCCAATTGCAAACCCTTTTTTAATGTTGTTTAAATTTTCTTTAATGTTCGCACGCAGGCTCGCTATCTGGTTGCTTAAATTTTCAATGAGTGGGTTGCTCAGGTTTGCACTATTCAGCATCCTGTTTCTTTCAAGTTGAAGATCATTAAAACGGGTTACCAGCGTATTCAATACAGGATCTTTTAACCCCATTGTACTTGGCACTGCATCATATTGATTGCCAGGCTCGTTCAAATAGGCTTCAATAGACTTTACAATACCTAACTGCTCATTTGATTCTTCGAGCAATTGATTATACTCGGCAGATTTTGTCAAATTAACTTGTGTACCTGCACCAATCTCAGAAGCACCATTTTGCTGCTTATAAGCCTCGATATCGCCTTCTGTAGATGACAGATCCTTTTCCATTGTTTTAAGCCGCTTATCAATAAACAAGATGGTATTAACAGCCATAAGATTTTTCTTTCGCACATTGTCGGCATTATAAGTATTAATCATATTGGTTAAAATATCGATACCCCGTTGTGGCACCGCATCAACAATACTTAACACTAAGGTATTTGACTCCTTAATAAC
>NZ_JBFUKZ010000065.1:0-4531 GCF_056400585.1 Mucilaginibacter sp. P5_A6
TATCCTGGAAGATTCATCAAACCGGTTATGGATAGGCACTTTTGCGGCGGGTTTGCAAATATTTGACAGGGACAAAAAAATATTTTCGCCTCCCTTTAAAAAAACGGATATCAGGTCGCCTTATGTATCCGCACTCTTTGAGGATACCAAAGGAAATCTCTGGGTAGGAGGATATTCGGGCGTGGATAAAATATTAAAAAATGGACGTGGCGTTATACATTATAATAAAAAGAACAACGACCCTAACAGTTTGATCAGTTATTACATCAATTGTATCATGGAGGACAGCCGCGGCCTGATATGGATAGCGACAAATGACGGACTGAGCATATTGACCCCCGAAACAAACCGTTTTATCTCGCTGACTAAAAAGGACGGGTTGCCCGACAACGAGGTTTTGAATGTATTGGAAGATAACTGGGGGGCCAYGTGGCTAAGTACATCAAACGGGCTGGGCCGGATAACATTGGCCCCGGGTAACGGCACCTATAAATTTCAATTTGAAAACTTTGATGAAACAGATGGCCTGCAGGGCAGAGAATTTAGTATAAATGCAGCCTTAAAAACCAATAAAGGAGAATTGGTATTTGGTGGCTCGCATGGCTTCAATATGTTCGACCCACTGAGTATACATCCGAATATTGATGAGCCTAAATTAATTTTCACTGGTTTCCAGTTATTCAACAAAACCATAGCAGCCAATGAAGCAGTTGACGGCCATGTCGTATTATCTAAAGCAATTTCGGCCACACAGGAGATAACGCTGAAGCACAGCGAAAATGTGTTTACCATTGAGTTTGCCGCCATAAATTTCTTTAACCCCAATAAAATAACGCACCAGTATATGATGGAGGGTTTTGATAAAGGGTGGCTTACTGCAAACAATGCTATCCGGAAAGCCACCTATACCAACCTTGACGGAGGCAATTATACTTTTAATGTAAGGGCAATTGGCCGGGATGGAAAATGGAAACCCAGCTATATAAAATTAAAAATAAAGGTATTGCCCCCGTTCTGGAAATCGTCAATCGCCTATGTTATGTATGTATTTTCCATACTTGGGATCTTGTATTACATCCGCAAACAGGGGATTAAAAAAATAGAAACCCGGTTTGAGATTGAGCGCGTGCGAAAGGAAGCACAGGATAAGCACGAGCTGGATATGATGAAAATAGATTTTTTTACCAACGTTAGTCACGAATTCAGAACGCCTATCGCCCTGATTATGGCGCCAGTTGAAAAGTTGTTAAAACAAGCTGATGATAATTATAGCCGGCGAAAGCTTCAATTGATCCACGAAAATTCTAAGCGGCTGCTTAATATGATTAACCAGTTACTGGATTTTAGTAAAATGACAGTAAAAAAACTTCAGCTTGACCTGCGTGAAGCTGATATCATTAAAACTATTAAAGAAGCAAGCGATTTATTTACCGATCTGGCGGATAAAAAAAATATCAGTTTTTCATTTAAGTGTGATACTGATTCGGGATTTGCTTTTTTTGACCAGGATAAAATTGAAAGAATACTTTTTAACCTGCTTTCAAATGCATTTAAGTTTACCCCCGACTTTGGTAATGTAGCAGTTGAAGCAAAGTTGTTGGAATCCAATAGCGTGGAAATGACCTTGCTCGAAATTAAGGTAATAGATTCGGGTGTCGGTATTCCTGCTGAAAAACACAATAAAATATTTGAGCGGTTTTTTCAAAATGACATGCCCGCTTCGTTAATTAACCAGGGAAGTGGTATTGGCTTGTCAATTACTAAAGAGTTTGTTGATTTGATGGGTGGCGCCATTTCTGTTGAAAGCGAACAAGGGAAAGGGAGCTGTTTTATTGTGCGGCTGCCATTAAAGTTATCCCAGAAAAATGATTTTACCGCTATTGAAAATACCCCCGAAGAAGTGGAAGTTCCTAAACCCGACAGGCCAAGTCAGGAAAAACGCAATAAAAACATTACCATTTTGATTGTAGAGGATAACCCCGATTTCAGGGCCTATCTCAAAGATGATCTTAAATATTTATATACAGTTGCTGAAGCGGTAAATGGTAAAGAAGGCTGGCAGAAGGCGCTGGCTTTACACCCCGATCTGATAATAAGCGATATTAACATGGCCGAAATTGATGGCATTGATTTTTGCAAAAAGATCCGAAGCGATAAACGCACCGAACATATACCATTTATATTAATTACTGCTTTTACCGGCGATGAAAAGCAACTGGCCGGTTTGGAGACCGGGGCGAATGACTACCTTTCTAAGCCTTTTAATTTTGAAATACTACGTTTTAAGGTTCATAATTTGCTTAAAAATCAACAGGTAGTAAAAGAAACATATCGAAGGCAAATTGAAGCGAAACCGGGCGATTTGGAAATCGAAACTCCCGATACGAAATTTATGAAAAAGTTATTGACGGTCATTGAAGAAAATATTTCAAATGCCGGCTTTTCAGTTGAATTGCTAAGCAGTAAGATGCATATGAGCCGCGCAACATTATATAATAAAGTATTTAATCTTTCTGGCAAAACTCCGGTTGAGTTTATCAGGTTGGTAAGGTTAAAAAGAGCAGCACAACTCCTACTCACAAAACAATTCACCATAGCCGAAACTGCCTATGAGGTAGGTTTCAATGATGCGAAATATTTTTCTAAAGTATTTAAAGAAGAATTTTCGATGACGCCTTCCGAGTACCTGGACAGTACAGATTGATCTTCTCACCTCAATCCCGCAGATTCAAATAATTTATAGTTGTGAAAAAAACTGCCTTTGCAACGGGGCGGTATAATCATTTTTTTCGCCTGTTAATTTCGCTAATTTGCTGGTTGTCAATATATTGAATTTTAACAAGATTGACATTTTTCATACCAATCACCCACATTAGTACACCCGGCGATCTGAGCATACAGGGTATATTGCCCCAATATAATACCACCCAAGTTATTATATGTAAGCCCTGATTTATAAACCAATTATTTAGATTATGCCTAAAAGCCGCCATTTACACGTTTATCGTTTTTTTGAATTTTTCACCCTGAAGTAATCTTTTTATTGGAGAGTTTCCCGCTTTTAGGGTAACCTCGATATAAAGCCTTTTTGATATGAGCAGATAATTGAACCGCCCAGCTTTTTGGCGGCACCCTGATTAATTCATTAAATAATATTGAACAGTAAATTTCAAACCCAATAAGATCACCCTATTAGATTATGAAGAAAAACCGAGATTAAAAACCAAATAATTACTAACCAAACACCAATGTACCAATTATCAAACCTTAAAATCCTTTTAAAAGATGGATAAAAATTTACAAAAGAGAGTGAAATACCAGATTTCATTAATTATCGCGGGTATATTTCTTTATATATCTGCCCATGCACAAACCGTAAATATTACGGGYAAAATAACARGYGCCGAMGATGGCCAGCCGATACCAGGCGTAAGCATTAAGATTAAAGGGACAGGCCTGGGCACTATMKCCRGCATTGATGGTRGTTATKCCATWKCSGCTGAGCCRGGCAAAGTGCTTGTTTTTAACTTTTTAGGTTATGCGCAACRGGAAATAACTGTTAAGCAGGCCGGCGCAATTAATGTCAGGCTSAATTCAACATCCAGCAATTTGAACGAGGTTGTTGTTATTGGTTATGSTAAAGCGCGGAGGCCAGATGTAACGGGCGCTATCAGTTCAATATCAGGAGTCAGTTTGCGCCAAACGCAACCAACTACTTTTGACCAGGCCCTGCAGGGTAAAGTTGCAGGGGTTGTGGTTCAACAAGTGTCGGGCCAGCCTGGTGGCGGGGTATCTATTCAAATACGTGGCGTGTCGTCAATAACCGGCTCTAATTCGCCGCTGTACGTAATAGATGGTATTATTATTCCACCGGTTTCCGACCCAGGTAACGGTTCTAATCCGTTAAATGCCATCAATCCCGCCGAAATTGAATCAATAGACGTATTGAAAGATGCTTCGGCAACGGCCATATACGGTTCGCAGGCAACCAATGGCGTAGTGGTTGTTACTACAAAAAGGGGCAAAGCCGGACCTCCGCAGATAAGTTATGATTTCTATACCGGTTACCAGGAAATACTCAAGCGGCTCCCTACAGTAAATTTACCAGAATTTGCAACTTTTATTAACGCCCGGGCCGTTGCCTGGGGTTTTGATGCCAGGCCCGAATTTGCCAACCCTCAATACCTGGGCCCCGGTACCGACTGGCAAAAGGAATTATTCCGGAAGGCCCCGATGATGAATCACACAATTACTATAAACGGCGGGGATGCCAGGACCCAGTATTTATTATCAACCTCGTATTTTAACCAGGACGGGATAGCCCTTGGATCTAATTTTAAAAGATACTCCCTAAGGCTTAATTTAGATAACAAAACCACTGACTGGCTAAAAATAGGGACCAGCCTTCAATTGGCGCATATCAACGAAAATGTAAATTCAACCGCCAGTAATGTAATCGGCACCGCGCTAAGCATTACTCCCGATGTTCCGGTAACAAACGGTGATGGTTCCTTTGGTGGTGTTACCGACC
>NZ_JBFUKZ010000066.1:0-3881 GCF_056400585.1 Mucilaginibacter sp. P5_A6
CGGCATTATATCCAAAACAGAACCCCCGAAATTTTTATCAATTCTATCTTGAAAGCCTTAGTATAATAAATCTTCACATCACTTATAATTTGAGTGATTATTATTCATTGTTAACTTTTTAAATTAAAATATCATGGAACCCAAAACTAAACTATTGGAAAAAGTACTATTACTTGCTGTATTAGTATTTGCTGTTACGCTAAATAATAGCTGTAAAAAAGGTATACAAAACCCGGTTGTACACGATACTATAACGGTACATGATACACTAATAACGGTACATGATACTACCGGACACGATACCTCAGGAGGTATACCAATAAATTTAATTGGTTTAAGATCTGATAGCGGTTTTGCCTACAAAGTTGGATATAATCTGCCACAGATGGGGGACTCAAATTCCAAGCCTACCGCTTCTACCCTCCGGCTTTTCGAAAATGGTGTTGAGCTTGGCCCCGCACATTCAGTTCATCACGACATTCGCGTATTTGGTTTGGGCGAATTTAGTCATTGGGGAAATATGTTGATTTTTTCAACCTCTGATAATACAAATCCGCTTTCAAATGGCCGAAAGTATACTTACAAAATGAAGTAAATACTTTCAGTATAATCTTTATGATTAGGATTTCTTAAAAGCTATAATAAACCCAAAATTAAACTCTGCAGATTTATTATATACTATTATTAGAATTATAATTTCTGAAAACTCTCTCAATGAATGTTAACGTGGAAGTGGGTGATTGAAATTCACTTCCACGGCTGGAGACCACCGGAGCAGCTCTGTCCCGGGGAACACTTCCAACGTAAAATAAACTAAAGGCTATTTTTTTCTGTAACGTTTTCTTTTTAAACTTTAAACCTAGATTTATGAAAATTTTAATCACCGGCACAGCTGGTTTTATTGGCTATCATTTGGCCAAACATTTGCTTGAAAGAGGAGATACCGTTGTTGGTATCGATAATTTAAATGATTATTATGATGTAAGGCTGAAATATGCCCGTTTGGCCAATACAGGTATTCAGGTAAATACTTTGGAAGATGGAATACCAGTTCGGAGTAAAAAGTATCCAAACTATACTTTTATAAAATTGGATTTGTTAGACAAAGAGCAACTGGATTGTACTTTTCAAAGTTTTAAGTTTGATGCTGTATGTAACCTGGCAGCACAGGCGGGTGTTCGTTATAGTTTAACCAATCCCGATGTTTATATTGATTCGAATATAAAAGGGTTCCTGAATATATTAGAATGTTGCAGACATTTTAAAATTAGCCATTTGGTATATGCAAGTTCTTCAAGCGTTTACGGGTTAAATAAAAAAATGCCATTCAATGAACACGATATTGCTGATCATCCCGTTTCATTATATGCAGCTTCAAAAAAAGCAAATGAAATGATGGCACATACCTACAGCCATTTATTTAATTTACGTACAACAGGATTACGTTTTTTTACCGTTTATGGTCCATGGGGCAGACCAGATATGGCTTTGTTTATTTTTACCAAAGCTATAATAGAGGGTAAACCCATTGAAGTTTTTAACAATGGGAATATGAAACGCGATTTTACTTACATAGATGACATTGTTGAAGGTATTGTGCATGTAATTGACCAACCGGCAGAAAGCAACCAGGAATGGGATGCATTAAACCCCGATCCAGCCACATCAAAAGCGCCGTTCAGGCTATTTAACATAGGTAGGGGCGCGCCGGTTAACCTGCTTGATTTCGTAAGTGAAATTGAGAAACGGATCCATAAGAAAGCAATAAAAATATTCAAACCAATGCAAGAGGGCGACGTTGCCGAAACTTGCGCGGATGTATCCAATCTTGATACGGTTTTAAATTATAAACCTCAAATTTCTGTACCTACCGGTGTTGCCCGTTTTATCGCGTGGTATAAGGCCTTTTACAAGGTTAAAAGTACACCGGTGGAGGCAATATTGTCTGAGTAAGATATTTTATTTGTCATCTTAATGTCATGAAGTGTGCAAATTATACACTTTCTTTACACTTTGATTTCACACAATTTTGGCCTATTTAAGTGTAAAAAATACAGTTTTTGAACTTTTTAACATTTAAGTCTAATCTTTCCAGGTAATTTTTAATTGTAATTTTTTAAACGGAGTACCGTTTGAAGAGCCAAAATTAAAAATTGCATGAAAAAAAGGACAAAACTCTTCGGAAAAGTGGCTGTACTCAGCATGGTATTATCAGCAATTATCTTTTTAGGTAGTTGTAAAAAAGAAAGTGGGGGCTCCGGCTCAGGGAGCATTCAAGACACTGCGCTTTCTGCAAATCTGAGCGGCTCTTCAATTTCTGCGGCTACAACTGCAGCAACTACTTTTGCAGTAAACTTAACTGGATTAAGATCAGATGGCGGATATGCTTACAAAATTGCGTATGCACTAAGCCAGAATGGCGATTCAAACACAGCACCTACCACATCTACAATGCGGTTATTTGAAAATGGGGTTGAATTAAAACCACCGCATTCATTACACCAGGATATTCGTGATTATGGAAAAGGACGATTTAGTCATTGGGGTACTACTTTGATTTTTTCGGCATCTGATAATACAAACCCTGCAACAAACGGCAGAAAGTATACCTTCACGATGAACGGAACTACCAGTACTTCGGCATCTACAGCGCCTACAACACCTACCACCCCTACAACGCCTACTACAACCGTAGGTTCGGCAACTACAACAGGCATAACCTCAGCTTTAATGGGTTACGCAATGGTTGGCGGAACAACAACGGGAGGTGCCGGAGGTACAGCGGTTACTGTAACAAACTTATCTGAGTTAAAATCAGCACTTTCAGGTACAACTCCAAAAATTGTTTACGTTAGTGGAACTATTAGTGGCTCGGGCGATGATCCGGTTTACGTTTCATCTAATAAATCAATCATTGGTAAACCAGGTGCAACTATTAAAGGCATATCACTTTACATGTTTACTGTAAACAATATCATTGTTCAGAACATTACTTTTAAAAATTATGTTACTGATGCAGCACTCATGATAAAGTTTTCAACTACACACGTTTGGGTTGACCACTGTGATTTCTCAAACGATCGTAGTCATGGCTGGGATTATTGGGGTAAGGATATTGCGATTACAAGAGCGTCAGATTACGTAACTGTTTCCTGGAGCAAGTTTCATGATACCAACCTGTCTTTGTTAATAAGCGGAGGCATAGCAGGTCATGAATCAGATATTGGCCATTTACATGTTACACTGCACCATAACTTTTGGTATAATGTAAGTGAAAGAGAACCAGATATGAATTATGGAAGTGTTCACGTATTTAACAACTATCACTTAAATAACGGTGGTTACAGTTTAGGTGCAAGAGCAAACGGAACCGTTCGTACAGACAATGAGTATTTCTCAGGCTGTGCCAAACCGCTAAGTACAAATCTGGCTGGTGACCCTCCGGGATTTTTCAGTGGAGTTAATACAAATATTTATTCAAATTGCGGTTCTAATGATATAACTACTTCATTATCATCATGGGTGCCGGCTTATTCATACTCGGCAGTGCTTGATGCAGCAGCAAACGTACCTACAGTAGTTCAAAAAGGCTCGGGTGCAATACTTGCTAATTAATATTTAATAACACATTTTTTAAAGCCCAAACTACCGCAAGGTAGTTTGGGCTTATTATCCAACTACATAACTACCTATAATGGCTGCAGTGCTATTATAGTTTCTAAATGAAAAGCCTTTACCTAAAGCTTACTAATTTCAAAAAACCAATTAACTGGCCTATCAGTCCTTGATCGGTTAGCCTATAAATATTTTCTTTATAGTTTCAATTGTTAGCCGGTAAATGGCTATCTAAACCTCGCCTTATTATTTTATTATGCTTAAAA
>NZ_JBFUKZ010000067.1:0-3749 GCF_056400585.1 Mucilaginibacter sp. P5_A6
TGTATACCATAGGGTATTGGAAATCAATTAAATAAATTTGTTTAGCAATAAATATTTATTGATTATTTACCATCAAAATACCAAAGTTATGTGTGGAATTGTAGGTTATATCGGATTTCGTGACGCGTGGCCAATTGTAATAAAAGGCCTTAAAAGATTAGAATATCGTGGTTATGATAGCGCTGGAATTGCGATTATCAACCAGGAGGGTTTTAACGTTTATAAAAAGGTTGGCAAAGTATCATACCTTGAAAACTTTGCCGAGACCCAGGATACAAGCGGATTAATTGCTATAGGCCATACCCGGTGGGCTACACATGGTGTACCATCTGATCTTAATTCGCATCCTCATGCATCAAATGACAACCGTTTACATATTATTCATAACGGCATCATTGAAAACTATTCAACGCTGAAAGAAGAGTTAATAAACCGGGGGCATAAATTTAGGAGCGAAACAGATACGGAGGTTTTAATACATTTAGTAGAAGAAATACAAAATATTGAACAAACAGATTTGTTGGAAGCTGTTCGTTTGGCTTTAAATACTGTTATTGGCGCTTATGCCATAGTTATATTGGACAGGGAAAATCCGGGCCAATTGATAGCTGCCCGAAAAGGAAGCCCGCTGGTTATAGGCGTTGGTGAGGGCGAATACTTTATCGCCTCGGACGCAACACCTATTGTAGAATATACCAAGAATGTTATCTACTTAAAAGACAATGAAATAGCGCTGGTTAAACGTGAAGGACTTTTAGTTAAACGATTGGATAATGTGATTCAAACGCCGCTTATACAAGAACTGGAGATGAAACTTGAATCGCTTGAAAAAGGTGGTTTTGAACATTTTATGCTTAAGGAAATATTTGAACAGCCGCGTTCAATAAAAGACTGTATGCGCGGACGCATTATTCCGAAAACAGGCAAAGTTGCCTTAGGCGGGGTGAAAGAATATGCTGATAAACTTAAAAATGCCGAACGGATAATAATTATAGCCTGTGGCACATCCTGGCATGCCGGTTTAGCGGGCGAATATTTAATTGAGGAGTACGGCCGTGTTTCTGTAGAGGTTGAATATGCCTCAGAGTTTAGGTATCGTAACCCCATTATTAATGAAAAGGACATAGTAATTGCTATATCCCAATCTGGCGAAACAGCAGATACGATGGCTGCGATTGAAATTGCTAAAGAAAGGGGTGCCACAATTTTAGGCATCTGTAATGTTGTTGGGGCATCAATCCCAAGAATTACCCACGCGGGCGTTTACACCCATGCGGGGCCGGAGATTGGCGTAGCTTCAACAAAGGCGTTTACCGCGCAAGTTACTGTTTTAACATTATTGGCCTTATACATTGCGCAGCAAAAAGGCACTATCACATCATCAAAACTAACGCGTTTATTAACCGAACTTGAAACCATCCCGGATAAGGTACAATCGCTTTTATCGGATAATGATTTGATAAAAAGCATTGCATCCAAAATTAAAGATGCGACTAACTGTCTTTTCCTGGGTCGCGGCAGCGGTTTCCCGGTAGCCCTGGAGGGTGCGTTAAAATTAAAGGAAATTTCATACATTCATGCAGAAGGGTATCCAGCCGCAGAAATGAAACACGGGCCGATTGCTTTAATTGATGCAGAAATGCCGGTTGTATTTATAGCTACTAAAAACTCGTCGTATGACAAGGTCATAAGCAATATACAGGAGGTTAAGGCCCGGAAAGGGATAGTAATAGCTATAGTTACACAAGGGGATACAAAAGTAAGAGAAATGGCAGATCACTGCATAGAGATACCCGATGCTGACGAGGCCTTTTTACCGCTTTTAGCCACTATTCCTTTACAGCTGCTTGCTTACCATATAGCTGTAATGCGGGGATGTAATGTTGACCAGCCGCGTAATCTTGCAAAATCAGTAACCGTTGAATAAAATACACTGGTAATTATAAATCATAGCAGGTTACCCTAATAAACCAATTATCTCTATTATATACAATCAAATGAAGCAGGTGTAAGCCTGCTTTTTTTATGTATTAATATTTTTTAATCCTGGTTATGTGCAAAATTCCGCCCGTCTTATTAAAGCATCTGCTGATCTTATCCTCATTACCGGATCTCATTTATCCAAATTATCAGCGTAATTTCTGCAGAAAAAGAAGATGATTGAGGTTGTGGATTTCGGATTTTCATTAACGTCTTTTTAACAGTTATGGACATGTTTTACATGCTTTTTTACAGGGTTTGTAAATCAAGTTATAGGCAAGTTTACACTTTATGTGAAGTGAATACAACCCCTTTACAATTTAATTTCAATCGCAAAAAACGCTATCCTGTTGAAGCCCAAATAGATAAATTTGATATATGAAACAGTCAAAAAATACAATCTGTTATTTTAAACCAATGAGGAAGAGCGTAATTTTAAGTGGTTGTGTTATATCATTAATGTTAATCACAAGCTGCGCAGCCAAGCGCGACCTGGTATATTTTAGCAACCTGGCAAATGCCACCGTTGTTAATAATCCACAAACTGCCCAAGAGGTTCGCATACATAAAAAAGATATTGTGAGTGTATCTGTTAACAGTTTAAACCCCGAGTCAAATAAACTTTTTTACGTAGTTGATGCTCAATCTGGCAAACAAGAAGGATATAAAGTAAGCAAGGACGGAACAATTCAATTACCCCTGCTGGGTGAGGTTAAAGTTGAGGACATGACCGTTGAAGAAGCGCAAGCCGCAATTGCTTCGGAATTGACTAAACATGTTAAAAGCCCTGTTGTTGATGTCCGGCTTATTAATTTCAAAATTACAGTGATAGGAGAAGTTAACAGACCGTCAACGTTTGTCATCGCCGACGAGAAAGTAAACTTATTAGAAGCTTTAGGACTTGCCGGAGATATGACCGTTTATGGTAAAAGAGATAATGTATTGGTCATCCGTAACGAGGACGGCAATAAAACCATGACGAGAATAAATCTTAATAAACTTGAATCAATGAATTCGCCGTATTTCAACTTAAGGCAAAACGATATAGTTTATGTAGAGCCAGATAAGGCAAAAGCAGTAGAATACAGTCAGAATACACGGTTATTGCCCGTTGTTATAGCCTCTATTTCTGCACTTGCAGTTTTGGCCGCGGTACTTTTAAAAAGATAAATATATAACTGTTGCATAATGTTAAAAATAGCTAACATGGATACGAACTTTATTTTAAAACAACCCTTACCTGGCAATAATAACTTTATGGATACTGCAATGCCGTATTTAAAACGCTGGTATTGGTTTGTAATAGGTTTGCTTGTCACTTTGGTGGCGGTGTGGTTTTATTTAAACTATGTTACTCCTTTGTATAAGATCACCAGTACACTTCAGATCCCAGACGATAAAAAAGGAGACGGTGGGCTTCTTAAAGCTACTGCCTTTAGCGATCTAAACATGTTCCAGGAAACTAAAACTGTTGATAATGAAATGGAAGTTTTACGTTCAAAAGATCTGATATACGATGTATTTAAAAAACTAAACCTCGAAGTTTCATATTTTGACGAGAGCGGATATAAAACAAATGAATTGTATGGACAGGACCTGCCATTTGTTGTTACAGTAAAAAAACTGGGTAAAACCGTTTATCTGAAAAAACTTGAGCTTCAAACTTATTCGCAAAATACTTTCCTGTTAAAGGAAGATAAAAAGAGCTGGATATATAGATACGGCCAAATGATACAGCATGCCGATTATGTATTTAAAGTGGATAAGGG
>NZ_JBFUKZ010000068.1:0-3483 GCF_056400585.1 Mucilaginibacter sp. P5_A6
ACTCATTACTTAAGCTATTCATATGTGCAATTTCACCAGTAAGGGAGTTGAAAAGCATATTCAGCAATGCCATTTTACAGCATGTATTATCAAGATCGGCACCATAAAGATGTAGATACCGATTGATCTTTGCAGCAGCCAACAGCATCCTACCTGAACCACATGCACAATCAGCAACTGTTTGCCCTGGCAATGAGTTTTTACCAACTGATATTGTAGCCATCATATCACATATTGGTGTTGGTGTGAAATACTGACCATTATGACCATTCGAAATTGCTTGCATATAAAGTTCACCGAGTGGGTCATTGAAGCCCTCTGACAGCTCGCCAATGATGGTTACAAGGGTTACCAGTTGCTTTGCTTTGGGGTGAGTTTGATACTTTTCGAGTGCAACGTTTTGTGATTCTGCATTATCGAATTTCCTAAACGGTAACAAAGTCCAATCTAATATTTCAACAAAGGCAGTATGAAGGGATTGTCCATAAGCAAATCGTTCAAACTCTTTAAGTAGCTGTTTAATGTCGGTCATTGCAGTAAGTTTTATTTCGAGTGAATTCTCGAACGACTCACTGCTGGACAGCAGCACTAAGGCAAGGTGGAGATATAGAAACTGTGGAGGGTTCCCTTTGGGATGCCCTGTTTGTATATACTACCTTGAAGTGTAACGACTATGTGCTGATGTATCAGCTAACTTTGTGTGTAGAATTACGAATAACCATTTCTCCAATTTTAGGAGAATAAACTAATCTTTGTTATTTCTCCATTAACTACACTAAAACTTTTAAATGTCTTAAAAGAATATGTGCCATCTGCTAAGGGAGTGATCCTATCTTCTTTATAAACTAGGTTACCTATCCTGTAGTCAAATCCTTGTTCACAATAGGGATATTCAATCATTATTTTTTCACCATCTTTTAACACCAGTTCTTTTAAATAATAAAGATTTGTTAACCTTCCTGATTTTATGACAGCAGTATTTCCTTCTTTTGTTACGTATTTGCCATCTTCAACCTCTCTCATGCCTATGGTGACTGGTTTATCAGTCAAGTTGGGACTGTAATTGGCTTGATAAATTTCTAAGTTTTCGCCATTGTCTAAAACAAATCTTGTGACAAAGTTCTTCGCATAAAACAAATCCTTCAAATAGCTATCAACCTTTAGGTCTGGAATTAAAATTTCATTAACAAATACCACTTTCTCTCCTTTGACACCATCGTGTTTCAGTACCATAACTGCCTCGTCTATAAATGCCTGATTTAGTAGTATCTTGTCCTGAATCCTATCTAATAAGAGGCTTTTGGCTGCTTGCAGATACTCCCATTTTCCTATTTGAACTTTTCCATTAAAAGACATTATCAACTCACCATTCCTTTTAAATATCAGTTTTTGTTGATTGTCTTGATCGTCCAACCAAACCCAAGGCTTCTCAATAAATAGCTCTTTTTTATCTAAACTCAGGCTATATTCTTTAATTCTGGGGATCAAATTTGATAGGTATTCTTTCATATTATGTGCTAATGTATATCAAGTCTGATTGTTAGTTCATAAACTCAAAGCCATTGTTTGAGGCAATCGATATTAATGGCTGTAGTTGTTCTTTGAAGCGAGATTTCGAGTCTGTTCTCAAATTATATTTGAGAATATCGAGATTTGGTAAGATTGTAAGATATTCTTCCAAATATTTATTCTTTGGATCAACGCTACTTACTATTTCTAAAGCGGTAGCTTGAAGTTCGAAGAATTTATCAAAGTACTTATCTAGCCGCGGTAATTTATCACTCTTAATGCAATTAAAGGATTTGTTAGCAGGAATGAGATTCCAAATCAAATCATGAGTAACAAAGGCAAACGGCACAAAGTGGTCAACATCATAATCGTTTATTATTAACTTTTCATTTGTGTAAATGCAATCAAATGAACCTAACTCTTTAACTACAATGTCCCAAAAATTCTTGCGCTGCCCATTTAATCCGTTTCTTGTAGCCGGTCTGATAATCTTGTTTGAAATATTAGGAACGCTTGGGTTTCTTGATTGCAGGTAAAGAGTTAAATTCCAGTAGCAAAAATCTTTAAGCACCCTAGCGTTATTAATTAGATATGACTGCCATCGTGGATTTATGATAATGCTATCGTTTGTTAGGGAATAAACGCAGTTATTTTCAAAGTTAATGGATCGCTTATAAATCGTTGCTCTATCTTCTTTAGGAAACCATKGACTTAAAAACCAATGCGGCACCTGACTGTTAAAATGATTAAGTTCCTTAATGGTAGCCCTGTTATTTGTCGAGAGTAATTTATTTTCAATCGCCGTTTGCCTTTCATCGATCATTAAAGATTCAATAGCTTTTAGTGACTCTATTGTCCTTTGAAGTTTGTCTTGTGAACCAAACGAGACATGAAAGTAGTTGACTGTATACCAGGCATTGGATACCATGCTTGCAAAGAGTTCTCTTTTTGTTATAATATTGGATTGTTTTCTTTCTAACAATTGTAGGATAGAAAGAAACCAGTAGTATTTATAGGTAGTTGCTTTGTTATTAAAACTGGCAGCTAATAATGAAATTGAGAGGTTATTGTTTTGCGGAAGGTTCATTCAAATAATCTTAACACCGGTTTGCTATCTTCTAGTTTCCCCTGTGAAACTGTTATTAGTTGATAATATTCATTCCCGTCAACATCTTTGAAATTTAATTTTCCTTTAAAATATATTTCGTTAAAAGGACGAAATCCATTGGGTTGGTACGTAAGATTTAATAGTTCCTTTTGGCCAACGTCTTTTTTGTCTAATTCTACAGTCGTACCCACAGGTTCTAATATTTCGCACCAGATTTCTTGTGCGGTTTGTCCTTTGTTTAAAAGACCCAAGAAATAGTTGTAAGTCGGTGCACTTGCAGATCGATAAGTAAAATATGGTTTAATTTCGATTAACCGCTTTTGTTGTTCTATAGCTATCTTTTTCTCTTCTATTGCTTGCGCGCTTAAAGACAAATTTGCTTGATCTTCAATTTGCTTTTCAATCAGCTTATTATGATCAAACATTAAAGTTGATTGATATTTAAATTCTCCGGTTTGCACTAATAACAAGTCAATCTCAACCTGCATTTTGTCTACGAGATCATTCTGTGATGCCGAAATACTTTCTAGTGCAGTCAATTTTCTTTCTAATTCGATGTCCTTTTTGAATAATCGAAAGATGCCGAAAATTGCAGCCGGGACACCTAAAAAGGTTCCCGTGGCGCTAATCCAATCCGTGATAGATGGTTTGGTAAAATCAAGATGCCATATACCTGATAAAATTTGTATTACCTTCAACATTACCAAACTCCCATCCTTGGTTCCAAATCGA
Source organism: Mucilaginibacter sp. P5_A6 (assembly GCF_056400585.1). NCBI lineage: Bacteria > Pseudomonadati > Bacteroidota > Sphingobacteriia > Sphingobacteriales > Sphingobacteriaceae > Mucilaginibacter > Mucilaginibacter sp. P5_A6. Next base: position 3,350 of record NZ_JBFUKZ010000068.1, read on the forward strand.
TTCCTTTTCCCAGTTCTTCTGGCATAAATTCTATTACTTGAGTTTTACCGCTTTTATCTATCCATCTACATGTTATTTCATTAAGATCAGTATGGATTTCAATAGCGACCATTCTTAACGATGAGTTGCTTAGA
>NZ_JBFUKZ010000069.1:0-3379 GCF_056400585.1 Mucilaginibacter sp. P5_A6
CGTTCAGACAACGTTCAGACAAAGGACTTTCGGACAAAGGACTTTCGGACAAAGGATTTTCGGACAAAGGATTTTTGGATAAAAGATAAAAGATAACAAAAACGGCCGGTGAATACTGGCCGTTTTTGTTATAGACATCCTATGCGAAAGCATTCAAAGTATGTCGGCTTATCATCTTCATTGGACTCTCGTACAGTCCGAAACCACCCTGTTGTCCTGCGTCCGAGAGTCCTTTGTCTGAACGTCCGAGAGTCCTTTGTCTGAACGTCCGAAAGTCCTTCGTCCAAAAATCCTTTATCCAAAAAACTACGTAGTAGTGGTGCGCGATGGGTTATGCAGCATATCGCTCATGTCAATGATTTTTTCGTCGATCTCGGATACGCATTTGTCCATCATCGAAATGCACTCCTCCTGATCTACCAGGCCTTCTTTTTCGAGATTGATAAGGCCGCGCAGAGTAGCTATAGGGCCCCTTATCTGGTGCGACAGGTAGGATGAATGTTCGGATAATTTCCTGTTCTTGATCTGAAGATCTTTGGTACGCTCGTCAATGATCTCTTCCAGATGGTGATTAATACGGTCGAGGTTGTCCTTTTGCCGGGATACTTCGCCGTTAAGTAAAGTAAGCTGTACATTGGTTTTAGCCTTGCGCTTCACATTGCCTACCAATAGTCCTATCACAACCAATAAAAGCCCGGCAACTATAGTTACGGCCCAAAACTTGGTACGGTCATATGCCTGCCGTTCTGCCACGCGCTCGTTTTCCTTTATCTGCTCATCCTGTTTGCGGGTAGCTTCTATCAGTTTCATTTGCACCGAGGTATTGGTTTTGAAAGTTGCGCTATCTACACGGTAAATCTCGCGTAAATAAAACAGGGCCTCGTTATAATTTTTGCGGTTATAAGCCAATTCATAATTGGTGTGCTTATAGTCATATTCAAGCTTAGGATCATTAATCAGCTGCGTGTATGCAACCCCCTCTTTAACTACCTTTTCTGCCTCATCAAACCTCTTCTGGTTCATGTATAGTGAAGCCAGCGTTAAATCAATACTTGCTATCGGCTCATTTAAATCAAGGTGTTTGGCGGCGCTGTTGGCCTCAAGCAGCATTGCCAAAGCTTTATCATACTCCCCTAACTTAAAGTAAACCACCCCTGTATTCTGCACGCATTGAACCAGGTTAACAGAATCCTTTAGCGTAATGAACATAGCTTTGCTTTGACCATAATATTTTAAAGCCTGCGTATAGCTGTTTCTGCGGGTATAAACGTTACCTATGTTTAAATTGAGCGATGCTACTAAACCTACATTATTAATTTTATTGGCGATAGCCAGCGATTTAAAAAAATAATCAAGCGAGCGGTTGGTATCATGGTCGCGGTAAATATTACCCATGTTATTGTACACTTTTGCCTCGCCGCCCAAATTATTGGCCCTGGTAAAAAAAACCACCGCATTTAAATAACTGCTGAATGCCTTTTCGGGCTGATCCATATAAAACATGGCCAAACCCGAAACCCGGTAAGCCTCGGCAATACCATTGTTATAGTTCATTTTACGAGCCAGATCCATTGCCCGGGTAGCATCGGTAAGCGTTTGCTGAGGTTGGGTTAAGCGGTTGTCATAAGCTTGTTTATTAATGCGTATAACCTCGCTTGTATCTGCTGTAATCGCCTCATCTAATTCCTTCGCGTATATAGTAAATACAGTAAAAAAGAATAAAAGAAAACTAAGGGCTTTTTTCATTAAAACACTTTTACGTGATATTGAATGGGAAAGTTATAAATTATACTGAAATATACATAAAAACAACAGAAAAAAGATTGTTGAAAATTATTTCATATTTATTACTTAAAAAACTAAAAAACATATATATATTTGGCTTGTTAATTAATTGATATTCAGTTAATTAATTGTATATTATTGTGCATTTTATTATATTTCAGGGCATAAAAAAACTGTTTCGGGCTACGCTTTAAGTAGTGAAAATATTAAACTGCTTTATATGTTACCAATACACTACCTGATAATGAAAATAATTAAAAAGTATAACAATGTTTTTTAATTAACAATTGGGTATAGTGTTTAAAATTAACAATTTATTTTATAATAACGCAAAAAAACATAATAAAACTGTAAGGTATTTCTGGCAGTTTTTATACAAAAAAGAAAGTAAATTATAATCTATAAACAGCTTTTACATACCGGTAAAAATACCGGAAAGTATTATTTGGCACATATGGTTAATTATTACTTAATTAAATAGAATACTAATATAAAATATTAATATATATGAAAAAATTCATTCTCTTAGCGTTGCTTGTATCAGGCACAGGAGTTTTATCATCAACGGTTTTAGTATCGCCAAAAAAGGCCGAACAGCCAATGGCCACCAGCATTATAATAAACAACAATGGGTTTAAAAAAGATTTGGGCGTTGCCGACTAATCTTTTTATTAAGGCGTAGCAAGCATTCAAAATCAAGACAATCCGGTATTCAAAATATTATTTAACGATCATGAAAAAGTTAATCACAATCACCTTAGCAGTTTTATTCACAGGCGCCATCTTATCATGCAAAAAAGAAAGCGTGGTTCCTGAAACCACCACACTGCACTCTTTTGCCACCAATGTCAAAAAAGACCTGGGTACAGCTGATTGATCTTAAACATGATTTATATAAAACATTTAAAAAATTAAAAACGACATGAAAAAATTTATCATCGTAACCATTGTAAGCTTAAGTGTAGCTACTGGTATTTTATCATCACAAACCACAACAAAACAAACTGTAAAACCAGAAGTGGCAACGCTTACTTCATCAAAATCTGGATTTAGAAAAGATTTAGGCCAGGCCGACTAATTACCAAACACCAACAATTTATTAACAAAATATTTATACCACCACCCTACAAAATACAACAATCATGAAAAAGTCATCAATCATAGCAATATTAGCATTAAGCACTTTCCTTACATCATTTACTTCTGATACAAAAACTGAAACTCCATCTAATCAAAGTACGGCTTTCACCGGTGGCCCGAAAAAAGACTTAGGCACTGCTGACTTTGCTTTCACCGGCGGTCCGAAAAAAGATTTAGGTACTGCTGATTTCGCTTTCACCGGCGGTCCGAAAAAAGATTTAGGCACTGCCGATTTCGCTTTCACAGGTGGGCCGAAAAAAGATTTAGGTACTGCTGACTTTGCTTTCACCGGTGGCCCGAAAAAAGATTTAGGTACTGCTGACTTCGCTTTCACTGGTGGTCCGAAAAAAGATTTAGGTACTGCTGATTTCGCTTTCACCGGCGGTCCGAAAAAAGATTTAGGTACTGCTGATTTCGCTTTCACCGGCGGTCCGAAAAAAGATTTAGGTACTGC
>NZ_JBFUKZ010000070.1:0-3141 GCF_056400585.1 Mucilaginibacter sp. P5_A6
TAGCCGGTAAACTTACAATAGAATTATGACAAGAATATTTTCCATCCACGATAAGCGGGAATGGACATTTTACGTCCGTAACGCAGCCGAATACGACTTTTATCATACATGGCATTACCATTCGTTGGAAACAACCGGTAGTCCTGTTTTATTTGTTTACCAGGAACAGGATAATTACATCGCTTTTCCTTTACTTAAACGGGCTATTCCAGGATCGGGGTATTATGATCTGAGCTGTGTTTATGGTTTTTCGGGGCCTGTTTCAAACCAAAAAATAGATCGCCTCGGCAACGCCTTCATGGAAAATTTTAAAAAGGCTTTCCTTGCTTTTCTTTCTGACGAGAACTATATATCGGTATTTACCCGTATGCACCCATTCTATAATCAGCAGCTTCTGCTAAATAAATTTGGTGGTGTGCATGAAAACGGAAAAACAGTGGTAATAGATCTTTCGGAAAGTATAGAACAGCAGCGCCAAAGATACCGGCAAAGTGCCATGGACGCTATAAGGCACGCCTGGAAAAAAGGATTTAGGGTTGAGGAAGAAAAGGGACCTGCCGCATTAGCAACTTTTGTTGAAATTTATACAGAAAGCATGAAGCGGTTAGGGGCATCCAACCAGTATTTGTTTAACGACAGATACTTTTCAAACCTATGCAATACCAGTGAATATGATGCCCGCATCCTGATGGTTTATGATGGCGATACGGTTATGTCAAGTACAATTATAACTTTTACCAATGGTATTATCCAGGCGCACCTGGTTGGCACACGCGCTGAATATCTGCAACAAAGTCCAACAAAATTTCTGGTTGATGAAATTACACAAATTGGCAGGATAGAAGGTATGAGGTATTATAACCTGGGTGGCGGTCTGGGTTATAAACAGGATAAACTTTTTGATTGGAAATCAGCCTTTTCAGACCAGCATATTGATTTTAAAAGTTGGCGTTTTATAGCTAATCCTGCAGTTTATCAAAATTTACTGGATGAAAAAGGTATTAATGAAAGTGCTGAGATAGATTTTTTTCCGCTATACAGGTATGCATAATTTTAATGTTTTTAAATAAGTATTGGACATGATATACATTAGAAATTTAATATTTCAGGACAAATTCCACTCAAGATGGTTGATTCTGTTAACCGATCTTATGATCGTCCTGTTGGCACTATGCCTGTCTTTTTACCTTAAAGACAAACTTGATTTTAAAGAAAGCAATATTTACTATATTACATTTTACTGTAGTAACGCTATATTGATATTTCTGTTCATGCGTATCCATACGCATATAATAAGGCATTCCAATACCAGGGACATGTTACGCATACTTGTTGCTGTTTTGGTTAGCAATGCCGCCTTTTTGTTGATTTATCATATTTTATTTGCTTCTTACCTTAAAATTAGTCTTAAAGGCCTTGGGGATATTTTATTGATTAACTTTTTTATATCCTCATCATTATTAATGGGAATGCGTATAATAATTAAGGATGTTTTTAAATACTTTGATGAGCCGGGTTATAAAATTATAAAAGAGAACGTTTTAATTTATGGTTCAGGAACTCCATCTATCCTGATTAAAAATGCCCTGGAAGCTCAAAAAGGTTTTATGATAAATGTACAGGGATTTATAGATACCGACGCCGATAAGGTTTACAGCTGCATTGAACAAAAACGTGTATATCCGATAAAAGCAATAGAGAAGTTAAAAAATAAATTTTCTATAAAAACAATGCTTATAACATCCGAGGATATAAAAATTGATGGTAAAAGAATAGCTGTTGAAAAATGCGTTGAGCTTGGTATAAAAGTAATAACAGTTCCGCCATCAGATCAATGGATAAATGGTGAGCCAAATTTAAGGCAGTTTAAGGATTTAAAAATAGAAGATCTTTTGGAGCGTAAGCCTATCAACCTTTGTAATAAACATGTTTTAGCTGATATTCAAAATAAAAGGGTTTTGATCACAGGCGCCGCGGGTTCAATTGGCTCGGAGCTTGTGAGGCAAATATTAAGTTACAATCCGGAGTATGTAGTGTTATGTGATCAGGCTGAAACTCCCTTACATGATATTCAATTAGAAGTAGAGGATAGTACATATGCCGATAAAATCAGAATATTTATAGCAGATATCCAAAATGCAAGTAGAATAAGAACTTTATTTGATTTGTATAAACCTCAAATTGTTTTTCATGCCGCAGCGTATAAACACGTGCCCATGATGGAAAATAACCCTACCGAAGCTGTGTTAACAAATATTTGGGGTACAAAAAATTTAGCAGACATTTCTGTTGAATTTGGTGTGGAAAAGTTTGTGATGATATCAACAGATAAGGCAGTTAGGCCCACAAATATTATGGGGGCTTCCAAACGCATTGCCGAAATGTATATTCAATCTTTAAACAATGTGCTTTTTGAAAATCATTTTTTCTGTTCGGATCCGGTGTGCGAGTCTGTGAATCAAACTAAATTTATTACAACCCGCTTTGGCAATGTACTGGGATCAAATGGATCTGTAATACCGAGGTTTAAAGCACAAATTGAAAAAGGCGGCCCGGTTACCGTTACACATCCCGATATTACAAGGTATTTTATGACAATACCTGAAGCTGTACAGCTTGTACTTGAAGCTGCAGTAATGGGCAACGGGGGCGAAATATTTTTATTTGATATGGGTGAACCCGTTAAAATAGCCGATCTGGCCGCCAATATGATCAAATTAGTAGGCTTGGTTCCCGGAAAAGACATAGAAATTATTTATACAGGTTTAAGGCCAGGTGAAAAACTATATGAAGAACTGCTTAATGTAGAAGAAGAAGTAATACCTACCTATAATAAGGATATAAAAATTTCAAAAACTATACCTAATAGTTACCCCGAGGTCAACAGGGTGATTAAGGAACTCCTGGAGCTTAATCTGCAAAATAATGTTGATATAATGGTGACAAAAATGAAGACCATCCTGCCCGATTTTATTAGCAATAATTCACAATATGAAAAGCTGGATGTTAAGCTAATTAATGATTATCATATTTAATGAGTGTTTTAAAACATGATCCATATCATGTTTTAATGGTTGATTTCGTTTAGGGATAATTAATTAATTATTTGCAATTTTAGAAAATAGTAATTTGTGAAATTTA
>NZ_JBFUKZ010000071.1:0-3034 GCF_056400585.1 Mucilaginibacter sp. P5_A6
AGCTATCACTGCAAACAGAAGTTTTAACTGCAGATAATAACATCGAACTACTTTTTTCGCAGGGTTATAGCCTTACCGGTAACCAGGTTGCAGATTTGGATACTGATGTAAAGAAATTATGGAACAGCGGTAATTTTAGCGATTTTATATTTCATAACCGCATATCTATCTTATCGGTTTTGGTCAAAAAAGAAGCATTGGAACAAGTAGGCGGATTTTCAGAAAAGGATAGCATTCAAAACGCAGAAGACTATCACTTATGGCTCAAATTGCTGCTACATAACAAGCAATTCCGGTCGATACCCGACAGGCTTTTTTATTACCGGATCCACCCAGAGCAATCTACTTATCAAAATAAAAACCTTGAAGCTCCTATCTTCCATGTTTACGAGGATATATTTTACTCGTATCCGCAAGATACAGCAAGGAACGTGTTAATGGATAAACTAAAATGGTACATTTTCAATCCAGACTTTCACCGCGAATGCCTGGATCTTATCATTTCCCATTTAAACTACCGACACAAAGGGTTGATAGCCTTTGTTATCAAAAAGCTTTTTTCAAAACCCCTGCCCCTATCACAAAAAATAGTTTTTAAACTTGTTTCAACTTTTGGGTAAAAACAGTTCCCAGGCGAATAGGTTGGCTTATAGCATCCAGTGTATAAATTAACCGTTGTTGTTTGTGTATTTAATGAGGAGGCGTGCGTATTGGATGCATTGCGCTCATTATACCACAATGAAATTTATGCGCAAACCGAAGTTATTATTGTTGATGATTGTTCCACAAACCTGGTTACGTTAAGGCTACTGCAACTAATTGAAAAATTTAGCCGCCATAAAATTATTCGCAGCCAACAAAACCTTGGCCTGTCAAATTCACGAAACCTTGGTTTCAAGAATGCATTAACGCCTTACATACTTCCCCTGGATGCCGACGATGTTTTGCCGGAAGGCACGCTGGATAATGTTTATACAGCTTTTACAGCAAACCCCGGTTTTGATTTTATTGTTGGTAATTACTATTTAAAAGATATTGAAAACGGAGAAACAAAAATTGTTGACTGCAGCAGCATTGCCACATCAAATGTAGTTAATGTTAAAAAACTGGCTGCTGATTGGAAACTGTTGGGCACAAGTCCATGCAAAAAGGCAACATGGGAAAAAGTGGGCGGCTATAATCTTAAATATTCATACTCTATCCAGGATGTTGACTTTTGGATCCGTGTAATAACAACCGGGCACAAAGGTTTGTATTTAAACAAGTGCATTTATACCTGGAAACGGTCTGTAACCGGAATGAATATGAATTTTGACCGGTTAGATATGATCAAACTGATAGAAGATCACCGGGAGTTTTATTTGCTAAATCATTCACCTGTTGAATTGAATAATAAAGTATTTGAAGCTTACTATCCTTATAAACAAAAGAGTGTTTTACTCCCCTTAGCTAAAAAATACTTCTTTCAGCTTAACATGATCAATAAACTAAGGCTGATCAGTTTTTTTATTAAAACCGTATTTAATGGTGCTTAAATCAGTTACAGATCCTGGTTTAAAAATCTCCATTATTATACCAACCTATAATGCAGCAGATACTATTGCACACTGCCTGGATAGTATAATAAGCCAGGATTATCCGGATTTTGAAGTTTGGCTTATAGATGCGCTTTCAACAGACAATACTTTAGACATAATTGCAGGGTATCAGTCGAAATATCCTTATTTAAATTTCATATCCGAAAAAGACAGTGGCATTTATGATGCTATGAATAAAGGAATTAAGGTGTGTACCGGGGAGTGGCTGTATTTTTTGGGCAGTGATGATACATTATATGATAATAAAGTGCTGTCAACAATAGCCACTACCGCCAAAACTACAAATGCTGATGTTATTTATGGCAATGTAATGATGCGTGGCGAAAATCAATGGAACTTAAATAATGTGGTATTTAATGGGGAATATGACCTGGAGAAGATCATAAAGACGAATATTTGCCACCAGGCAATTTTTTACAATAAAAGCGTATTTCAGTTATTTGGCAATTATGATCTGGATTATATTGCAAGCGCAGATCAGGAGTTTAATTTAAGATGCTATGCAAATACATCTTTTTCCTATTTAGATTTAATAATTGCAAATTTCTTTGTTGGCGGCTACAGCACTACTGCTGTTGACAACAAATTCCATATAGATAGGGGTGCAATGCTAATGAAGTATTTTGGCAGCCGGATATTCACCCGCCCTTTCATGAATATGAGGTTATATTTAAAACAAGCCGCGCTATCTGCAGAATCCCCTCTTGGGCCTTTTGACCGTGTTTACTGCCTGTTTGCTTATATTAAACTGAAAATATTAGCTATGCTAATGCATTTGCACAGGAGGCATAGTAATGCTTAACACCCCAATTTTATTCCTGATTTTTAATCGCCCCGACACAACAAAAAAGGTTTTCGAGAAAATACGCAAACAAAAACCTAAATTTTTGTTCATTGCTGCCGATGGGCCCAGGGTAAACCATCTAAATGATGTTAAACTATGTGAAACTACAAGAAATATAGTTTCAAACATTGATTGGGATTGCGAAGTTAAAACTTTGTTTAGGGACAAAAATTTAGGTTGTGGCGTTGCACCCGCCCAGGCAATAACATGGTTTTTTGAAAATGTTGAGCAGGGCATAATCCTTGAAGATGATATAGATACCGATCCCTCATTTTTCACTTTTTGTGAAGAGTTGCTAAATTATTATAAGGATGATGAAAAGGTAATGCATATAAGCGGTAGCTATTTTTTAAATGACTGGATAGCAACAGATAGTACACATAGCTATTATTTTACTAAACAAATACATGGCTGGGGATGGGCGACGTGGAAACGGGCCTGGAAATATTATGATTATGACATGAAAGATTGGCTTTCGTCAAACGCTGCAGCACAATTGAAAAACTATTATGGTGATCATTACATATTTTGGGAAAATATTTTTTCAAGTATGCAGCACAAAGGGAATGACATATGGGACTACCAATGGATG
>NZ_JBFUKZ010000072.1:0-2747 GCF_056400585.1 Mucilaginibacter sp. P5_A6
ATATAAAATTATCTAATCGAGTGTCATTCGTTATAGCATTTAATTTCATGGGGCCTATAGCTTTAGAGGTTTCAAAAGAAGAGTAAAATAGATTATAATAAAAATAATAAATTACTATCAAATCATAGTGAATAGTAGTAAATAAGATATTCGATCTTCTTTAAAAGAAAAGAATTTATAAGAATTTTCCTATTTTATATAGTGATAATTACCCATGTAAGATTTCAGATTTGAGAGTGAATTAACTATAAAACAATGCTAAAGAACATAGGTGTCCGAAATTTTAGAAGTTTTAATGACGAAGGGATCTTTTTAGACAAATTATCTAAAGTAAATATAATAGTCGGGAAAAATAATAGCGGTAAATCGAACATACTAAGATTTCTAAAGCGTCTATCTGATGACTTGAACGATTTACATAAGTTAGGAAATCTTTCAGTAAGAGATTCATATACACAAGGAGCCCCAGTTAGCCTTGGTTTTAGGTTTAGCCACGAAGAACTAAATTGGCCTTCTACTATAAAAAAGAATATTTACACTAACGAGAATTCACAGCTAAGTGATGTCGTAAAGAATCCATTTGAGGTGTGGCTTCCTTTTAAAAATGAGCGAATTTCTAAAGATTTACTCCCTCAGGATTTATTGGACTTAGACATTACTGCATTAGGATCTTTTTTTAAAAAACAAGGCAGTTACAGTAAAGATTCGATCTTAAATGATATATCGGCTAATATTGATAATTTGTTTCAGAATAGGCTAAAAAGCATTGCCGGTTTAATTTCTATACCTGATTTAAGAGTTATTAGCCCATCGTCAAACCATAATTCCGGAAACTCGGAAATAAATGGAAAGAACATAATCGAAGAGATGTTTCAAATGCAACATCCTAACCCTGGTGACGAACATAGAAGAGAACTATTTGACAAAATTGAGAGATTGTTACAAAGTCTTTTAAATACAAAGGAGTTAACATTAGAAATTCCTTATGGAAAAGATGATATCATCGTTAAAATGCATGGCAAACGATTACCGCTAGGGAATTACGGGTCTGGAATATACCAAATAGTTTTACTGTGTAGCTCAATTATTGTCTATGAGGAGAAAGTAATATGCATTGAGGAACCAGAAACGCATCTTCACCCTGAATTACAAAGAAAACTCTTGGATTTTATCGAGAAGGAAACGACAAATACCTATTTTATAACTACCCATTCCAATGTATTTATAAATTATAGTAAAGGAGTTTCGATTTATCATATTAAACACGATGGCTTTAGCAGTTCCTTAACTAGAATTGAAAATAGTAGTTCTTCTCATAAATTACTAGACGATTTAGGATATAAATCTAGTGACATTATCCAAGCTAATGGAATAATTTGGGTTGAAGGCCCAAGCGACAGAAATTATATATTAAAATGGATTTCTTTACTAGACGATCGTCTAGAGGAAGGGCTACATTTTTCCATAATGTTCTATGGTGGTAAAAATCTAGCTAACGTTGCGTTTACAGATGTACATGACGAAGAATTGTTAACTACTTTAATTCCTTTACTGAAAATAAACAGAAATGCCGCGGTTGTCATCGATAGTGATATCACCGAAACTAGAAAGGAAATTAATGAGACAAAAAAACGAATCCAGGCTGAAGTTGGAGAAGACCATTGTTGGATTACAAAGGGTAAAGAAATTGAGAATTATATCACCCTAAACGTGATAAAAAAATGGCTAACCGAAAAAAACTTGTACAACAATGAGGTAATTGATATGAGTGCCTCGCTTTTTAAAGATATTGTAGCTTCAGCAGATAAAACAGCTAAAATTGATTATGATTCAAGAAAAACTAAATACTCTAATGAAATAGGGAAACACTTTATTTTAGAAGATCTAGAATTTAGGGGATTGAAAATAGAGGTCCAACGATTGATTGGTTTAATTAAAAATTGGAATCATCAACAATAGACCGGACTGTCAGCAAACCTAATTTAAATTTAACTTATTAACGTGGATAAAACATCAATATTATTGGCCAAGTTTGCGGGACTTCAAAAGACTTTCGCTAATATCCAATGGGGACGAACATCAGATAGGGCATCTGAACGGCAAGTGCTTCCATTGATTAATCAATATTTTAAATGCCGAGACGAGTTAATTGAATTACTTCCAGACCTTTTTAACGACTTACCAGAAGTAGCGCGCCCTACTTCATTTGGACAAAACGTTAATTCGGAATCGCTTTATTCTAGAGTACATGTTTTGCCAATTTTACAAAGCATTGATTATATTTTAGAAGTGAGAGCGAGCTACAGGATTGGCGAGAAAGTACAAGTTTCTCCGCAACAATTTAGAATTTTCATATCTCATGGGCGGAGTAAAGAATGGTTTAAAGTGCAGTCATATTTGGAAAGAGATTTAAATGTTAAGACCCTAGAACTAGCACAAGAAGCGAATCAGGGTAGAACTGTTTTACAAAAGCTTTATGAAGAATCTCTTAAATGCAGATACGCAGTTATTGTCATGACCGGTGAAGATATAGCAGAAAATCAAGTTAGAGCAAGGGAAAATGTAATGCATGAGATAGGTTTTTTCCAGGGCAAGTACGGATTAGAAAATATAGCTTTGTTACATGAAGAGGGGGTAAATATACCAAGCAATATTCATGGTTTAGTTTATATTCCGTTTCCAAAGGACACTGTTGAAGCTTCATTTGGAGCATTACTAAGAGAAATTAAAGTCGCTAACACACAATA
>NZ_JBFUKZ010000073.1:0-2687 GCF_056400585.1 Mucilaginibacter sp. P5_A6
ATTTTAGATGGTGGTGTTGGTTACATCCATTACAATTCGTTTGAAAGTAGCATGGTTCCCATAGATAAAATCTTGCAAGAATTTAAAGATGGTAATGTGAAAGGCTTGATTTTGGATGTACGGGATAACAATGGGGGACAAATGTCCAACGTGGTTAAATTAGCCGGAAGGTTTACTGACCAAAAACGTAAAGTGGGGCACTCAATTTTTAAAACTGGTCCTGGCAAAAACGATTATTCTGATTCTTTAAGTGTGTATGTGGAGCCAGAAGGACTGCTTTGGAATAAACCGGTGATGATATTAACCAATCGCGGATGCTTCAGCGCCTGCAGTTATTTTGTTGAAATTGTAAAACATTTTCCTACTATCAAAGTAATTGGAGCTACTACCGGCGGCGGTGGTGGCATGCCCGCTGAATATGAATTACCCAATGGTTGGGCATACAAAGTTCCGGTTACAGCATTTTTTGGTATCACTGGTTTTAATATAGAAAACGGTGTTCCACCGGATATTATGGCAGAAACCAATGCAGAGAGTGCAAAAATGGGCAAAGATGATATCATAGAAAGGGCTAAGGAGCTACTGAAGTGATGGTAACTTAAAGTCTATTGTCAATAATTTTCGTTTGGATAGGCTTTCTGTTTTGTCAAGCATTTTCTAACAAAAATCTCCGCTTATACTTAGCCCAGGCAAGTGATATTCTCTCCCCTTGTTTTTAGGAGCGTTTGGAGGCTCCCGTTTATTAGTTTCAATCAATCTATCACATCGCTGATTGATTTACCAAGCGGCCTGTTCTTTGCCGTCAATTCTTAATATTAACCCGTTTGTTTTCTTCTTCTGATGAGGTGCTTCTTTTTCTGGAACCTTTTAATTGCTGATTACCAAAAGAATAACTAAAAGTAAGGCGCACATTTCGTGTGTTATAATATTGGTTAAGCCTTAATCTGATATCCTGAAATTCAAGTAAGCCTTTGGTTTTGTTTTGATAAAATATGTCAGAAACGTTTAAGGTGATACTACCGAGACGGTTGAGTATTTTCTTCTCAATACCCAAATCTATATTGCTATTGTTATTTGTTTCTATAAATTCAAAAAGGGTAGGACTGGCAAAATATCCAGAAACTTGACCAGAAAGCGATGTGCTGAATTTAATATTTATCTCAGTGTATAACGTGTAATTCCACTTTGCTTTATTAAAAGTATTGCCAAGGTATATTGCATTGTATTTTTGATTGCTTACAATACCTCCGCCATGGCCTTCTATTATGTTTTTTAACTTAATAGGGAAATTGATCTGCGCTGAAAAATTTTGATATTCTGCCAGATTATCGGCAACACTATAGCTTACTAACCGGGGTTCGTTATTACCATCGATAATAGTTTTTTGCTGTGGAGCATAGTCAAAGATCACATCATTTGTACGGTCGTACGTTAACACAAAAAATGGTAAACCAGAATATGTAACACTTAACTTCCCTGAATGACTTAACTGCGGTTTAATGGTTGGATTACCTTTGGTGTAAGTTTGAGGATCGATATAAAATTCAAACGGATTTTGCTGCTGAAATTTTGGGCGATCAATTCTTCTTCCGTATTGAGCCGTGATAGCAAACACGCTGTCTACATGCCGGGTAATTAGTACGCTGGGAAATGGCTGTATATAATTCCTGTCCACCAGTACAGAGGTGCCTATTTTTCCTTTAGATACGGTTTGTTCAGCTCTTAAACCGGCTTGAAAATCCCATTTGGAAAATTTTGTATGGTATGCCATATAAACGGCATTGATGTTTTCTGTGTAATTAAACTTGTTCGAACGGTTTAAATCCGTAACCCCGTTCTCTTTGAATTCCAGGTTGTTATTTATTTGGGATAAACTTGTTTTTAACCCCATTTCTAATCGGGAGTTTTTATTTAAAGGATAGCTATAATCCGTTTTTAGAGTTTGAATATTTATGGGAGTTTTATTGAGCTGAAAGTTCTGAATGAGATTACCGGATTGTGGTATAACCACAATATTACTTTGATTGGTAATATCGAATTGCGCTATATCTGCATCGATATTTAAGTCCCCGCCGTTTTTATTAAATTGGTGTTTCCAATTTAAGTTAACATTGACGTTCGTCATTTGGGATTTTTGATCGTTGTTACTGGTAAACATATCCAGCAGACTATTATCCAGCATGTTCGTTTTAGTGGATGAACCTTCTGTTATACCTCCGCCATTGCGATGAAAGCCATTAATAAGTAGACCAATCGTGTTTAAGCTGTCAATATAATAGTCTGCCCCGGCGCGAAATGTGTGATAGTTATAATTTGTAGGCTTATAGCTTTTTTGATAATATAAATCATTTTCAAATTGCCTGTTAATCAGGTTTATTTCAAATAGCGACCGGTTTAGATACCCATAATTCCCATAAAAATTCCATTTGTTATTTCGATGATTAAGAGAAATAACTGGGCTGATTCTATGGTACGTTAAATTGCCTTTATTTACAGCATTTTGATCATAAACCCCGCCACCCTGTGTTAAGGAGATAGAGCCGTTGGTACCCGAAGCGCCATTTTTTTTCATGATAATATTAATGATAGCTCCTCCTTCTGCTTCGTTTTTAGCAGATGGATTAGTAATCACTTCAATCTTACTGATATTATTCGCAGGTATTTCACGGATCACCGCATTCATATCT
>NZ_JBFUKZ010000074.1:0-2630 GCF_056400585.1 Mucilaginibacter sp. P5_A6
GGTTTAGCCTTTGCGAAAATATTTTGTAGCTGTTCCCGCTAAGGTGTATGTTTTTTACTTGTCCTTCTAAAAAAGCGCTTTTATCGGATTTTAATGAGTCTGATACTATTGTTGTTATACCGCTGGGGAATGTTTGGTAGATAATGTTTTTTTGTCTGAGGAAAATATACTGGTCAAATATTTCGTCGGTAAGTAAAGGGTCGACAAACTGTTTTAAAGTATACTTCATGTGGATAAAGTAGCCCTTTTTTTGGAGGTGAATGGTTAGCGTCCGGTTGTCAAATTCTACTCTGCAAATGCTGTCGGTTAAGGTATTAATGTTGCTTTTTTCTGTTGATGGCTGTACCGGTTTGATTGATTCAAGGATGAAGCTTTCCTGCGAATAGTGCTCAACATAATTGTTTAATTTTTCCCGGTTGTATTGCGCCGGGTTTTTTTCGTAAGTATTGAGTACGGTATTTAAAAGCGCTATAGAGTTATCAACCTTTGACTGAATGTTGATTTCAATATTTTGCAAACATCTGAAGCGCTGAGCTTCTAATTCATTTTGATTATCGGGAACGTAAATGAAAAAGTAAAATGCACCAATTACCAGTACAAAAACTAAAGTGGCAAACACAATTGCCTGGTTACGACCGAATGAAAATCTATTTTTCATTTCAATAACGCTGTTATCCTTCCTTATCGCTATTCAGCCATTTTTCTTTGGCTGCTTTATAGGTATCATAACCCAGGTGAACGCCCTTACCATCACCACGTATTAACTGATTAGGCAGACACAAGCCAGAGCCGTTTACAATAAACTTATCACAAAGACGCTTAATCAGGTCAACCTCATCATTTTTTACAGCATCCATATCAAGATCCATTATTGCAATAAAATCGGCCTCGCCGTTCGGGTMGTTTTTATAAATAGGGGGTGCTTCATACAGTTGGTTATCTGGGTTAAGTATTGGTTTTAAACAAGGATTTATCCGCACAACACAGGCTTTATTACTCAGCGAAGGGTCAATCATGGCATAGGTTATAAATGTGGCAGAATCAGGCGGATCGCCGAGAATACTGGTCGACATTTTTTTTATATCAGCAAAAAATGAAGCCCCATTGTTTGTAATGGCAAGCTTGTTATTTTTATTTTTGTTATAAATAGAAGCAATTACCGGGTTGGTTGAATTTTCATAGTCGCCTATAAGTGCTTCTCCACCTGTGCCGGTACCTAATGAAAGGATCTTAAAATCGCTTAGTGGTAAGTCGGGATTATTTGTCCGGGCTTCTATAAAGCCGGCAAGCACCGGGTTATTAAAGCCGGATACCGCACCGTCCCAAAACCAGGTTTTACGTTTGTCATCTCCCCCAAGTAAACTGGTGGTAATTGCTGCCGGCGAATCAAAATAATTAATAGGGGCGTTACTTGATGAATGGATGGCTTCTCCTAAGCTTACCTGGTAAAACTTGCCAAAACTGTCTGTTTTACTTGCCGGGTTTGATCGGAAAAAAACTGCCCTTTGTCTTAGATAGTCATATCCGGCAACAAGTATCTGTAAATCATTTTTGCCTATGATAGCCGGAAGATCATTCATATAGGTATCCAAAATAGGTTTGGCTGCCTTTTTTTGTATAATGAGGCTATCATATTTGTTCAGTACATTTTTAAGGCCGCTGAGCTTTCTTTCAGTACTGTATTTTGGGCCGAGCACATTGGTAAGGCTTGCAATATTCCTCCATTTTAATTTTTCCCAGAATGACAATTTTGAAAAAACTTGTTTTCGTTTATTTTCATCTTCAAAAACCGAAATTATTTCACTAAGCAACATATTGTTGCATAACGAAGCCAAAACAAGGCTGCCTCCCGAATTTGCGATCACGAGGTCGAACTGATGTAAGACTTCGTGACCGGAGATATCGCCGTAAATATCCTTAAGTACGCGGGCCTGAATCAAAGCCCAGGAACCACCGCCATCTAATGAAAGTATTTTATATGCCATTTGKTAATTGGTTTAATAAATCAAGTTTTTTCTCTATATTTTTTATATATTCTTCTTTATTTTGATAATAAAACAGCATGTTATTATCAAAAAGCTATCCGGATATTGCAGGTTTTTTGAGTCAACCAAAAACGAAGATTACGCCAATTTTCGCCTCGGTAATGTTGTTCTGAACATGTTACCTCCTTTATTAAAAGAATAAATTATTCAGGAACGCCGATCCAGAATGCACAGCGAATTATTCTGCCGCCATTCGAATAAAAAACATTAATGATTAAAAGACGAATGGTGTTACTGTAAATAAAAGGGCCTGTATCCTTTTTTATTTATGGTTTATATACTATAAAACTCCTAAACATCACCGATATATGCAATAGCTATTAATAACTATTTATTAGTGTAGTCTTAGCGTTATAGTTTTATAAATCAAATACTTAAATCCAAATACCAGGTTGGCATTTTATTAATTCCTTTTAAGTATTTGCTAAAGCAAGGCGGCTTATAGTTTGGACCAAATAAGTGATAAAATAGTTATTAATGGCTATTTCGGTTGTAAGTAAAGATGCTCAATTTTATTGTGGGGTTTAACTATAAGATAATTTTTGTTATAAAAGCCTGCCGGTGAAATGTGTAATGGATTAAGAG
>NZ_JBFUKZ010000075.1:0-2500 GCF_056400585.1 Mucilaginibacter sp. P5_A6
GTTTAACACCCAGCCACCAAACTTATTACCAAGGCTTTTTAAAAAGGCCAGGTAAGGCTTTTGTGCGTTTGTTATGCTTTTATTGGCTTCAAAAACAGCTATTGTTTTATTGGCAAACAATAACCACTCTTTTGATTTATTTAATGAACTTAGTGGTGCTGTATCTATTATAATTATATCGTATTTTGCTCTGAGAGCATCAAAGCGGTTTTTAACAAATATTTCGTCGCCAATTTCAAGCAAGGTTACATCGCCGCCATGGTTACCTAATACGGTTGATGTGCTGCTACCTGCTTCAAGATTATTAATTACGGGGGTATTTTTAAAATAATCTTCAAGAAACATGGCAGGGCGGATGGCCATTGTGAGGTCGGGATTGTTGAAGTTTCCATCAATCAGCAAAACCTTTTTGTTAATCATAGCGTAGGAGTAGGCCAGGCTTGTAGCAAATAGCGTTTTACCCTCATAAGCTGTCATGCTGGTAATCGCTATAACCCTTTCCCCGCGCAGTTCCTGGTCAATTTCAAACCTTATTGATCGTAACAGATCTTTAAACTGCTGCATTTTATCGCGGTTCTCTACATCCCAAAGTTTTCTCAGGTCGAGATTTGCCCCATGAATCTTGTTAAGAACGCCCAATAAAGGCAGTTGTGTTTTATTAACCAGTTCGGCTGGTTCCTTAATAGTATTATCAAGGTAGAACAGTAAAAATAAAACGAACAGACAAACAAAAAGCATTGCTATCGCGCTTAAACCAATCAGTAGCATTTTTTTTGATGGTTGAGGAGCTTCTGGCGCGGCAACTTCAACCTGAATCAGTTTAATTGAGAAGTTTGATTTAAGGTTAGTTTCGTTGTACTTATTTAAAACTTCCAGGTATTCTTTGCTGGCAATATCAATGTCAAAATAATAGGTGTTAACCTTGGCATCAAAAGGCACCAGGCGGGCAAACTTTCCATTCAGGTCGGCCAGTTCGCTGTTTATAGATTGAATGCTGTATTTAGCCATATCACGGGATATTTCCAGCGTTAATTTTTGCTTAACCAGTTCGTCTTTAGCTATAAGCGGGCTGCTTATATATTTATCCGACGACTGATTAATTTCGGAAGCCAGTGTTTTTTGCAGAGAATCTAATGCAGGTTTGTATTTAGGATCATAATTACTGCGTATATACCTGTTTTGAACGGTATGAAGTTCATCCTGGGTTGAGGTTATAGCCTGATTATATTTACTTATGGTTGATTCTAAATATTTTCTATCTGCAGGGTCAAATTTTTCATTAATGGTTTTAAGTGCGCCTTCATTAGATGCAATATCCTTTTCTGCTTCCTGCTTTTTATTAGTATAAACCAGTATCTGGCTAAAAATGGCTCTTGATTGTTCGTCAAGATTTAATATACCATTATCTATCTTATATTTTTGAAGCTGAGCTGTTTTATCACTTAGCAAGCTTCTTTTTTGCTTCATCAGATCTGATAAAAAAGAAACGGCGGTTGATTCGTTTAGCTTTACCGTTTGTGTGTAGTAATTAATAAACTGTGTACATAGTTCGTTTACCACAGTTGCGGATAATTGTGGATTTTCTGAATTATACATTACAGATATAAAATCACTGTCTTCATCCCTGTAAATTATCAGTTCCTTACGTAAAGAACCATCATCATATTTCATGGAACGCAGCAGGTCGTTCAAGGTGCTTTCCTTCTCGTTGTAAAGTAATAATGCTTCAAGGTGATCAAACTTATACTGGAAAACCTTTAGCGCCTCCGCCCGTTCATATTCATGCATTTCTGCAAGTTGCTTGCTGTATTTGCGAAATGGTGCATCTGGATTCTTAAGGTCATGTATGATAAGCAAGTAAGAAACCTGGTTAACTATTTTTTTTAACCTCATAATAGCCAGTAGGTTACCAAACTCACTTAATACCTGTTGTTGCTGAACATTTGCATCCTTATCAAGAAGGTGACGCGATCCGTCAATAATGCCGGTGGCTATTTGCGCATGGGATACATAATTATCCGGAAGATTTTTAACTAAGTAAAACGATACTGCTATAGTTATAAGCGGTAAAAAAATTAGTACTAATCTGTATTTTTTTAAAAGCTTAAAAAAATTGGTTATCTCCATTTATTTTACATCCTCTAATTTAATACCTAATAGCTCTTCAAGACTGGTTTTGGTTGTCCATGTTGCTAATTCTGCCTGTACCATATACGAATTTTGAGTATAATAACTGTTTAGTTGTTCGTTATAAACCTGAAATGTGATTTCTCCTTTTTGAAAAGCGTATTTCATCTGTTTAACGGCGCTTCCCGCATCAGTTACCGCACCCGAACGTAGCCTTAGCTCTGTCATTGCAGCCAGGTAAGCAAAGTAAAGTTTTCTTACCTGGGCTTCAAGATTAAGCATGTATTGGGCCTGTTCGTATTGCGCTATTTTATAAGTTTCACGGGCCGCACTGGTTATTTAAGTGTTTTTAAACAGTTGACCAATATTAAGT
>NZ_JBFUKZ010000076.1:0-2353 GCF_056400585.1 Mucilaginibacter sp. P5_A6
TCCATTAGCGGCGCCCTGGCTTCTACAGCAAATGCCATAGAGGCACGATCAACTTTTGTATTTATATCGCCGTTTAAATATGTTTTAATATCAAAAGCCGACATCTTTTGTAAAATACTCATTGATTTTGACGACCAGATATCCATGAAAGGTACTTCTAAGCCTGTATCAGGCTGTTTAAGCCATGAATACTCAAGCCCACCAAGCATTAATCCATAAAGAGAACTTATTTTTGAATTACAAATACCTAACGCAATAAGCTGGTGACGATAATTAGGTGAAACACTTAAAACTTTAGCTATTACTTTTCTTAGCGGCAATGGATAGGCAAATAAATAATTGGCTATGTTAAACCATTTATACCTGCTATACCCCATAAAACTTTCATCCCCCCCATCGCCGCTCAAGGCTACTGTGACATGCTTTTTGGTGTATTTACTTAATAACAATGTTGGTATTGCGCTTGAATCCGCAAATGGCTCGTCATAATACGATCCAAAATTGTCAATTAAATCCATACCCTCTTTTGCATTGCATTCAATAGTATGATGATCTGTTTTAAGGTGTTTAGCTATATTAGCCGCAAATACACTTTCATCAAATCTTTTCTCATTAAATTTAATGCAAAAGGTTTTAACCTTCTCGCTATGCTGAGCTGCGAGTGCTGCAATAAGTGAAGAATCAATGCCTCCGGAAAGAAACACACCCAGATTCACATCTGCATGCATCCTAATATCAACCGCATCTGTTAACAATAATCCGAGTTCTGTTTTAGCTTCAGAATATGATCCTTCATATTTGTTTGTATAGGTAAGGTCAAGGTCCCAATACTTCGCTGTCTGAAATTTTCCTGTATTTATATCAAAAGTGAATGTGTAACCAGCCTTAAGTTTTTTGATCTCATTCCAGGCTGATTTGGGTTCTGGTACATACCCCCATATAAAATATTCATTTATTGCCTCATCATCCAGGGTTACATCCCGGCCAATATATATTTGCGAAGGCTGACTGGCAAATTCAAAATCGAGGCCACTATGGGCGTAATAAAATGGTTTTTTTCCAAGTCTATCCCTGGCTCCAAAAAACTGCTGCGTTTTGGTGTTATAAATTACAAAGGCAAACATGCCATTAAATTGATAAACACAACGCTCGCCATATTCAAGATATGCCGCCGCGAGCACCTCTGTATCCGAATCTGTATAAAATGAATAGCCTAAGGCTCTCAGCGTCGCTTTTATTTCTTTATAATTATATATTTCCCCATTAAATACCACCGTAAGGTGTTTATAGGAAAAAGGCTGATCTGAGCGATGATCCAAATCAACAATTGCAAGCCGATTATGTCCTAAAATAACAGGCCCGAAGCGTTCAAAGCCAGAGTAATCGGGGCCGCGGAATTGTACCCGCGTTAATTTTGCCTGTATTACGTCGTCGGGATAGTTAACTGTTGACCCATATATACCGCACATAAGATGAAAGTTTTATAAAAAATTAATATTTGCTTTATTTTAACAGAAGAGTTTCATAGGCCTGTCCTATTTTATCCAGTGCGAACCGATTAATTATATCTGCTTTAATTTTATCATGTTCCCAGGTTTGATTACATGCACGAATAATTAGTCTTTTTAAATTAAGAACATCGTTTTGTTCGGCTACAAAACCGTTGAAACCCTCTTCAATCAATTCTGCAACACCACCAACCCTAAAAGTAACTACCGGAACTCCTACAGATAATGATTCGAGGAGTACATTCGGAAAACCCTCGGTAAACGAGCTCAAAACCATCAAATCGTGTTGAGAAACTTTTAAAGCGACATTTTCTATTTTGCCAGTAAAAAACACCCGGCTTTCAAGATCATTTGAGCTTACCTGTGCTTTAAGAGCATTCATCAGCGGGCCATCACCAATAATTGTTAAAACGTAATTTTGAGGTAAATCCTTAATAACTTCCAGCAACCTAAACAAACCTTTTTCCCTTGAAAGACGACTAACCACAACTAATCGTTTTAAACCTGATATGTTACGGCGATCTTTTAAAGTACAGGATTGGATAACAGGATTATGGATGACTATTAACTTACTAGGGCGAATACGGTATAAGGCTGCTAATGAGCGCCGCATTTCTTCTGACTGACAGACAATGAAATTAAACTTAAAGAATAAAAATCTTGAAAAAAAGTTATAGAACCTGGCCTTAAAGCCATAAAACTCCCTCATCTGCTTAGGGTTGTTAGATGCCCTTGCAATTAAATGGGGTAGCTTTATAAAACAGGCTATCATTGCTATTAATACATTAATGTGATCTGTTGTTGAAAAAACCGCATAAGGTTTTTCAGTCTTAAAAAGGTTATAT
>NZ_JBFUKZ010000077.1:0-2036 GCF_056400585.1 Mucilaginibacter sp. P5_A6
ACCTTATATATGGATCTTTCATTATCTATTGAAGATCAAAGGAGCAGATACGATAAAAGGCTTTCGCGTCAGATAAGAAAAATGCGCGAAAAAGGCTATTTAATTAAAGAGCTTAACAGCAAAGAGGGTGTTAAAAAATTTACCGAAATGTATTACAAAAATATGGATCGGGTAAATGCCTCACCAAATTATTATTTTGATGAACAATACTTCGAAGATCTTCTTAATATGAAGGGTTTTGATAATAAACTCATTCTTATTTATGATGGGTCAGAACTTATTTGCGGCGCACTCATCTTATTATCAGATAGTATTATCCGAAATCATCTTTCTGCAACTTCCCCGGATTATTTGAAAGAATCCCCAAGCAAACTTTTAACCGACGAAATAAGCATGATTGGGAGAAGGCTTGGAAAAAAAATATTTCATCTTGGAGGTGGGGTAGGCGGCAGGGAAGATTCTCTTTTTATGTTCAAAAGATATTTCTCAGATCTGCAGGTAAAGGATCGCATCTGGTGTTATATCAATGATGCTGCTATTTACAATGAACTTGTTTTAAAGGCAGGTGTGGAGGCTAATGCCGAACCTAATTATTTTCCTTCATACCGTCAACCTAAAAGAAAAACGGATGGATGTATCCCCAATATACCAGCTTCAACTGTTTAAATTAATCTTAAAAAATAAATTAACATGAAAAATAAATTCACATATTCGGAAGCTAATCTGGATACTTTTGATCAAATAATGTCAGATTATGGCTGGATTATTTACGAAGATGCAATGAGTGCTGATTTTATTGAAGAAATTACAACCTCATTAGTGAAGGCATACGAAGTACGGCGCGCAATCCAGGTTGCAAATGGAATAGGTGCTAACATGAACGGAACACTTCACCATCTTGTAGAAAGAGATATTTTCACCTTGAAATTTCTTGAGCAAAAATATTGTGAAAATGAGATAAGACATTTTTTAAAAGGCAACTATATCCTAAATTCATTAGGAGCGGTAATCAATTTAAAGGATGACAAACCTTATGTTCAAAATATCCACAGAGACATACGAAGTTTTACAGGCGATTTTAAAATAATGATCCAAATGATGATTGTTTTGGATGATTTTACACTCGAAAACGGAGCAACCTATTTTCTCTCAGGCTCTCATAAACAGGAAGATAAACCTGATGATGATTATTTTTACAGGACTGCCGATCGCGCCACTGCAAAAAAAGGAAGCATTATTTTGTTCGACTCCAACCTGTGGCATGCCGCCGGAAAGAACTATACAGATGAAAAAAGACGGACGTTAACTATGGCCTTTACCCGTCCGTTTGTTAAACAGCAGCTTGATTACCCCAGAGCATTAGGTTATGAGTTTGGTGAGGGGCTGGACGCGCATTTAAGACAGGTTTTGGGATATAATGCAAGGATCCCCGAAAACCTACAGGAATACTATCAACCGGTTGAAAAAAGAATGTACCAACCAGGTCAGGGTTAATTCAATTTAGATATTTATTGAAACCGGTGTTTGTTGGATTGAAAATTCTGAAACATTATTGTTATTAAAAGATGAGGCTGTATCATAAATCATGATCAGCCTCTTTTTTTATGTCAAATTTTTTGATTCGCTATATTAAGTCTATTAACAAATTTCACATAAACTTGTATAAAATATTGTTTTGCTTTACGCTTTGTGCCTGCTGCTTTAAGCTTTGGTGGCTCAGTTTCAAAGAATTAATCGCGCATGTTAATAAATTGCAGCGGCTGGCCAAAATTGTCGCTGCGGCAAAGGCTGATTACTGCCTGCAGGTCATCTATCTTTTTACCCTGTACTCGCACCTGGTCGTCCATGATAGATGCCTGAACCTTTAGGCCGCTGTCTTTTATCTTTTTAACAAGCTTTTTAGAGGTTTCTTTATCTATACCTTCCTTAACTTTAATCTCTTTACGTATCATATTGCCCGCGGCATATTGGTCTTTACCAAAATCAAGCGCGTTAGGGTCCAGGTGTTGCTTTACCATGCGGCCTATAATAGAATC
>NZ_JBFUKZ010000078.1:0-1985 GCF_056400585.1 Mucilaginibacter sp. P5_A6
GCTTTCAAGAGCATGTAATAATTCCAGGTCGTCAAAGGGCTTTACCAGGAAGTCATCCGCCCCTATTTCCGTTCCTTTTCTAAAGTCTGTTTGTTCGGCCGTGTCCGTTAGAAAAATAAAGGGAATATGGGCCGTTTCTGACTGTTTGTGCAGCAGGTTTAATACTTCATAGCCATCCATTCCGGGCATCATTATAGCGCAAAGAATAATATCGGGCTTTTTTAACTGCGCAAGCTCCACACCCTTCCTGCCGTTTTCTGCCTGTAATACCATATAACCGTTAAATCCCAAAACCCTGGTCATCCTCTCCCTGATATCGTTATTATCTTCAATGATGAGGACTGTTTTCATGATCTATTGAATATAAGCATACGGATAAATTCATTAAAAGATTGTACTACTATCGCCGATAACGAATGAGTGTGAATCAGGTTGTTTAAATCAGTTTTATTTTACACCATTTACAAAATGACCTTCAACCGGAATAACCGCATTTATAAATACCTGCTTCTTACCGGGTACTAAAATTCCAGAATCGATCATCCTGTTAACATATCCTGAAAACTTCGATGCCCCCTTAAAATTCAAATGGCCCAGATCTGCAAATTCATCATCCCTTAAGGGAAAATTGTTGAAGTCTAAAAACTCAACATCCGGGAAATATAATTTCTTAATTTTCATAAAAACCTTTTCGTTTTTCATGAATTCGTAACCTTTATGCTGCGGGCTTCTTACCAGGAATACTTTTTTATGCTTTTGATGGCAATAATCAATTATCTTCCGAAGATATTTAAGGTTGGTCATCGACAGCTTAGTCCGCTCTGATGTTACTTCATTATAGAGTACTGATGGTGTATTTTTAATTTCCAGGGGTTTAGGATTATTAATTTTTAAATAGCCACCAATGCTACTGCTAAAGCTATAGTTTAATGTGGCAACTCTAAATATATTCTGGCGGGTTAAAATGGAGACACAATTTACAAAATCTTTGGGGTTTTTATCAAATAGCAGTTCTAAATCTGATGGATCCATAAAGGATGCGTATTGTGGAAACATGTTCGACATATATTTATAACCCCAGGTCCATTCATCCATTTTGGCGTCAATTTGATTATTTGAATACTCTATCAAAATGGTTTCCAACTGGTTGTTTTGAGAAATTACCTTTTTAACCTTTTGGTAAGTATAAAAATAAGGCTCTGCTGAGTGAGACAGATTTTTAAAACCTGCTATTAAAGAATCATTAAAAGCACACTCAGAGTGCGAATGCCCGAACAGTACAATTTTGTAGCCTTTATCAATATTAAACCTCGAAAATTTTTCAACCAAAAAATTGGGTATCAATACAACGCAGGCTATTAATAATATACTTGTTAAAATAAACGTGAGTGTTTTATTTAAGAAGTGGCTCATTGCTTAAAATTGAAAGTAAATAAATTGTTGTTCTTTGCCGGCAAACAAAAAAAGGATTAAAACCAATGCATAGTAAAAAGCTAACCTGTAATTCCTCTTTTTAAGTTTGGTTAAGGTTTCTATTGCATATTGATTCTCCCTGCCATTCCATTCAATGATGATAAAAAATACTATTAAAGCAATGGTTTGTAATAATTGTAGCCGGCTAATTTCAAAATCGGGCATTGAAAAAAGTGACCGGGAGAATATTTTACCCAAATAGTTTAATGCATGGGTAACGTTATTGGCTCTGAAAAAAACCCATGCAAAAACAACCATACAAAAAGTTAGCATTATATGTAAAAATTCACTTATTGTTGGCAAACTTTTTCCCTTGGCAACAATTTCGAGGTTATTGCGGTTGGTTTTAAAGATAATTGATGGCATGATAAACAGAGCATTTAAAAGGCCCCAAATTATAAAGGTCCAGTTTGCGCCATGCCAAAACCACTCACTAAAAAAATTATAAAAGTATTTCGTACTTTAAGCCAGGTTCCTCCTTTACTGCCACCAAGCGGTACGTACAAATAATC
>NZ_JBFUKZ010000079.1:0-1910 GCF_056400585.1 Mucilaginibacter sp. P5_A6
GTTACACTCGATGATTTTACCTTAATAAACGGTGCAACTTATGTTACACTCGATGATTTTACCTTAATAAACGGTGCAACTTATTTTCTTTCGGGATCACATAGATCAGCAATACGACCTGATGCAACATACTTTTTTAATAATGCCGATAGGGCAATTGTGCCAAAGGGAAGTATTATTTTGTTTGATTCGAATATTTGGCATGCCGCTGGCGAAAATACCACCCTTGAGCCGCGCAGAGCATTAACAATAGGATTTACCAGGCCGTTTTTAAAACAACAAATGGATTATCCCAGATTTTTAGGTTATGATTTTGTATCACACCTCAACTCCGAGTTGCGCCAGGTTATTGGTTACAATTCCCGCACACCCGAAAACCTAAACGAATTTTATCAACCGGCACATTTAAGAATGTACCAATGCGACCAGGGTTAACTTAAGTCTTAATTTATCCATCATCTAACTTACGGCTATGCAAAAAAATAAAACTCCTTTAAAATCCATTGGTGGATATTTAGAGCTCGAGTTACCCCATGGTAATGAATATTATCCAAATCTTATTCATTTAAATACCGGACGCAATGCTTTAGAGTATATACTAAGGCAAAAAGGATACACAAAAATATTTATACCCTATTTTACTTGTGATGTTTTGCTTGAACCCATCACAAAACTGGGTATTAAACATCAATTTTACTCAATTGATAAACAATTTGATCCGGTAATAGATTTTGATATTGAACCAGATGCATGCTTTCTGTACACCAATTACTTTGGAATTAAACAAGAAAAAGTAATAGAACTTAGCTATAAATTTACAAACCTGATAGTGGATAATTCTCAGGCTTTTTTTTCTGAACCATTGCCTGGCGTAGATACTTTTTATTCATGCCGCAAGTTTTTCGGGGTTTCAGACGGAGCCTACCTCCAGATCAGAAGGAAATTACCCAAAAAATTACCGCTCGATACCTCAATACATCGTTTTTCGCACCTCATAAAAAGTATTGATTTTGGTATAGAAGCAGCTTATTCAGATTTTAAAGAAAACAATAAGGATCTGGATAATAACGACATCAGGACAATGTCGACGGTGACCCAAAAAATTCTGTCGAGTATTGATTATGATGAATGTGCCAAAATCAGGGAACGGAATTTTCACTTTTTACACAAACATCTACAGGAATATAACCTGTTGAAATTTGAGATCCCCGAGAATTGCGCCCCTATGGCTTACCCTTTTTTATATGATGATAGCCATTTAAAAGTTCATTTAATACAAAAAAAAAATATTTGTTGCTACCTATTGGCCAAACGTTTTTAAATGGACTGAAAAAGGAATGTTTGAAAATCAACTTGCCCGTTGCTTGGTGCCCTTGCCAATAGATCAACGGTATAACCTACAGGATATGTTTTATATGTTAAATATTTTACGCCTATTTTTATGACAATATCAGTATACATACGACCCCTTGTCATAGAAGATGCATTAGTATCATATGCATGGCGAAATGACCCATTAATATGGATTTACACTGGCTATAAACCAACCAGCTACATAAGTGCCGAGGCAGAGACCAAGTGGTTACAGACTCAGTTGAATAAGCCAAACCAGGCAAGATTTGCAATTTGTGTTAAAGAGCTTAATACATACATAGGTAACGTGCAATTGTTGGATATTACCGAACATGATGCTGAGCTGCATCTTTTTATTGGCAACAAGCTTTACTGGGGTAAAGGTATAGGTTACCAGGCAACTGTTCAAATGATACGATATGGTTTTTTGGTTAAAGAATTGGATATCATTTATTTAAAGGTTCATCCAGCAAATATATCGGCACTGTCCGTTTATGAAAAAGCCGGTTTTGAAATTACCGGTAAACAAAATGATCTCATTTGCATGAGCATTACAA
>NZ_JBFUKZ010000080.1:0-1905 GCF_056400585.1 Mucilaginibacter sp. P5_A6
GTGTGTTTGCTTCCCCGGGAAATGGTGCTTGAAATGGTAAATCATTATCCGGATATTAATCAGCAGTTTATCCATATGATGGCCAGTAATATTCGCGAGAAAGATAACCAGTTACTATTGATGGCCTACAATTCGGTTCGTAAGCGCCTGTCACAGGTGCTTTTGCGATTAAGTACTCCATTGTCAAATCCTCTCCTGTTTAAAATATCACGTGAAGAACTGGCTGGGATGGCTGGTATAGCTTCAGAAACCGTGAGCAGGATACTTACAGAGTTTAAATCAGAGGGTTTGATAGAGCGTATTGGCACCCATATAAGAATAATAGATCATGCCAGGCTAAAAAAAATGAAAGATTAAATAGCTTATGCCGCAATTAAGCTTATTAATTAGTTTGGTATAATTATAATTGTGTTGAAAATCAATGTATTATATCTTGTCTTTGTGCGTTTTGCTTTTATATAGCTAAAATGGGGGCAAACCAATATCAATCATTCATTTGCCCCCGTACATCATTAGGTTGTTAATTTTTTTTCAAAATATCTTTTATAAATCAAATCTTAATTGTTTGTAACCTTTAAAATATTTATTCGGTATTGTTTGTATTGGTCATGATCACTTTGAGTGCTTTTTCTTTGGCTGCATGCTCAAAGGTATCATAAGCCTCCATAACCTGGTCCAGTCTAAAATGATGGGTAATTAGTTGTCGGGGTTGTAATTTGTTTGAGCTGACCGTTTTTAATAACATGGGTGTTGAAACTGTATCTACAAGCCGGGTTGTAATGGTTATGTTTTTTGACCAGAGGGTTTCGAGGTGAAGATTTACAGATTTACCGTGAACCCCTACATTAGCTATACGCCCGCCGGGCCCAATAATGGCCTCACATAATTCAAAGGTTTCTGGAATACCAACGGCTTCAATTGCCGTATCAACCCCTCTGCCCGATGTAAGATCCATTATCTTTTTTACAACATCCCCGGTACTGTTATTCATAAGGTGTGTTGCCCCAAAAGTTTTAGCAATATTCAGCCTGTTGTCATCCGGGTCAATCATTATAATTTCTGCGGGGGAAAAAAACTGAGCTGTTAAAAGAGCCGCTAAACCAATAGGTCCCGATCCTACAATAGCTACGGTTTCGCCTGGTTTCACTTGTCCGTTTAATACACCGCATTCAAAGCCGGTAGGTAAAATATCACTCAGCATCACTAGTGCTTCCTCATCGGCTCCTGCCGGTATGGGGTATAAGCTGTTATCCGCATGTGGTATCCTTACATATTCTGCCTGGGTGCCATCAATCAGGTGACCAAGAATCCATCCACCGTCTTCACAATGAGAGTACATCCCTTTTTTACAATAGCTGCACTTTCCACAAGATGTGATACAGGAGATAAGTACATGGTCGCCTTTTTTAAAATTACTTACAGCGCTCCCGGTTTCTTGTATAATGCCTACACCTTCATGGCCAATTATCCGGCCATCTTTAACCTCCGGGACATCGCCTTTCATAATATGAAGGTCGGTACCGCAAATTGTGGTCTTAATAACTTTTACAATTGCATCTGTAGCTGCTATAAGCTGCGGTTTAGGTTTTTCTTCCCAGGCTTTTTTTCCTGGTCCGTGGTAAACTAAAGCATTCATTTTTTTTGCATTAAGAGTAGGTAACCTATCTAAAGCCTCTTTTTGAGTTTCCTGTTGCATTAAAGTTTCCATAATAGTGTTTTTATAGTAATAGATCTGTGGATACAAAGATGAATTGATAATACCATTCACAAAATGACGGCAGTCACTATAAAAGATGACGTAGTATATAGTATACACTTTTTAATAAAGGCAGCGCCTCAATCGTTAAGATGTGGGGAGATTGTAAAAGTATATACCGGTTCTGTTTTAGCAATTAGGATCAATTA
>NZ_JBFUKZ010000081.1:0-1826 GCF_056400585.1 Mucilaginibacter sp. P5_A6
TCGTTAAAAGATTCTCCTGCTTCCGCTTTAAATACTTATCCGGGTAAAGGCGCTACGGCCGAATATAAAGAAGGTATCCTGGTTGGCTACCGCTGGTACGATACCAAGAAAATTGAACCGCAATTTCCTTTTGGTTATGGGCTCTCCTATACTGATTTTTCCATAAGCCATTTTTCGGCTGATAAAAAAAGCTACGGAAAAAATGAAACCGTCCGTGCAAAATTCACTATCAAAAATACAGGAAGCCGTTACGGTGCCGAAGTTGTGCAATTATATGTGAGCGATCCGGTTAGCTCTGTTTTACGGCCAGAAAAAGAATTAAAAGCTTTCAAAAAAGTTTTTCTGCAACCCGGCGAAACGAAAACAGTTGAACTGGATGTAAAGGTTGGTGATTTGGCTTTTTATGACGAAACAACAAAATCATGGAAAGTTGAAGCTGGCGAATTTGTTCTTCAGTTAGGTAATTCATCACGCAATATTTCAAAAACAGTAAAAATCCGGGTTATATAAACTCAATACCGATAAACTCAGAAACAATTTTCAATGGAAATACCCCATTGGCCTTGTAAAAATAAGTGTAAAAAACACAATAAATAATATAAACTTTCACGATGAAAAAGTTATTACCCATTTCAATTTTGTGCCTGTTCCTGTTCGCTGCAACAAGCGTAAAAGCGCAAAACCCTAAGCTAACGCTTGATTTAACCAAACCCGGCGCAAATGTAAGCCCGCAACTGTATGGGTTGATGACCGAAGAGATCAACCATTCGTACGATGGCGGTTTGTATGCCGAACTGATCAGGAACAGGATATTTAAGGACAACCCAAATACGCCGGAAGCATGGAGCGTGATCAGGGAAGGTGGCGCGAAAGCCACCATTCAATTAGTTGCCCCAAACCCCGGCAATGTACCCAACGATCAGCAGCGCCACGCCATTAACGGCGCGTTAACTACCTGTTTAAAACTCATGGTGGATACCGGTGGCGGCCGGGCCGGCATTGCAAATGAAGGTTATTGGGGCATACCTGTTTTGCCTAATACAACTTATAATGCTTCTTTTTATATGAAGGGCACGGACAGCAAGCCATTTCCCCCTCGCCCCTGGGAGCCCAAGCCTAAAGTTACTGTTCCGGTAATTGCCGATAACACTGCCGGGCCTATAACCGTAAGTATAGAAAGCAACGACGGTAAAACGGTATATGCTTCGGGGGTTATTAATTTGATAAAAAGCCCCTTTTGGAAAAAATATGAACTCAAATTAACAACCGGCGCTGGTGTTAAACCAACAACTGACGCCCGTTTTGTTATTTCCACAAACCGTACCGGGGTTTATTATTTTAACCTCGTGTCTTTATTTCCGCCAACCTATCATAACCGCCCAAATGGAAACCGGATAGATATCATGAAATTATTGGCTGATATGAAACCCCGTTTTTTACGTTTTCCCGGTGGTAATTTCCTCGAAGGCCCGAAATTGACCGATGCCTTCCCATGGAAGACCACTTTAGGCGCGCTTGAAAATCGTCCCGGCCATACCGGCTCATGGGGCTATCGCCCTACCGACGGGATGGGCTTGCTTGAATTTTTAGAATGGTGCGAAGAGTTGAAGATGGAACCGCTGCTTGCCGTTTATGCGGGCTATTCACTCGATGGCGACCATGTGGACGCAGGCCCGCTTTTAAAGCCCTATGTAGATGATGCGCTGGATGAGCTTGAATATGTTACGGGCGACGTACACACCTACTGGGGCGCTAAGCGTGCTGCAGATGGGCACCCCGCGCCATTTAAACTCAGCTATGTGGAGATTGGCAACGAAGACGGGTTT
>NZ_JBFUKZ010000082.1:0-1683 GCF_056400585.1 Mucilaginibacter sp. P5_A6
AAAAGTTGTCGGGTATATTTATTGATATCACCCATCAGGTAATGCACCCTGTTGAATAAAATCAGTTTAACATTTACGATGTGATTTAATAAATGGTTAAAATTCATTTGTTATGAATAATATACTCCTTATTGAAGATAATCACAAAATCAGAGATAATATCGCTCAGCTTCTGACYACCAAAGGTTATCGTGTTTCAATATCAGACAATGGTATGAGCGCTTTTGAACGTTTAAAAGAACAATTACCCGACTTGGTGATTTGCGAAATTATATTGCCGGGAATGACCGGCTACGATGTTTATAAAATCATGTTCAGCAGATTATATCTCAATAAAATCCCTTTTATTCAGTTTACAGCCAAATCGGGATTTCCCGATAAGCAGGCAGCAACTGTGATAAATATTAAAAATTTTAAGTGCGAAGGTTATAATGATCGTGGTCTTATAAACTTTGTCGCAAATTTTTTCTCTGCATTTAACACTGTGGATAATAATTATACTTTTA
This sequence comes from Mucilaginibacter sp. P5_A6, assembly GCF_056400585.1. NCBI lineage: Bacteria > Pseudomonadati > Bacteroidota > Sphingobacteriia > Sphingobacteriales > Sphingobacteriaceae > Mucilaginibacter > Mucilaginibacter sp. P5_A6. The sequence continues at coordinate 507 of NZ_JBFUKZ010000082.1, forward strand.
GCGGTGGTTTACGTAAATCTATAGTTAATTTCGAACAAAAAAGTCGGTAACAAAAGCGCGATAATTGTCTCTTTTACAGTGCCTTCTACAGGCAAAAAATGACCGCCAATAGGTTGATATGTGATCGCACTATCTTTAAATTTATGGTATAATTAATTGAATGCAATTGCAAACAATGGCGCTTATAAGGTAGTATACCAGGCTGTTTGAACATTTAATTAATAGAACCTAAATCAATGATTTCTGAATAACTTCTCCCCTAAATGTTATTCATACTAAATTGAAACTAAATAGCACCATGCATTTTTAAATTAATGAATAAGCATCGTCTTTTAAAAATTTAATTTTTAGCCTAAATCAATTAGAGTATGTACAGCAAAATGGATTACCCGATTACTAACTATTTAGATAATGACAGTTGTACTGTCGAAACATCTGAATGCATTGACTTACATTACGGCCAAATTGTGGAACGCATTGTACGACGAGATCATATGGGTATAAGTGAGATTGCCCGAAAGCTTAATGTTAGTCGAAGAACCTTATACAATTGGTTTGAAACTAAAAAGCTTAACCTGGACATAATTTGTCAAATTGGTTTTGTGATTGGGCACGATTTTTCAAAGGAATTCCCAGATGCTTTTGCAAAAAGAATTAATTCTGTTAATGCAGACCGTCCTTTTGAGGCCTTAAGTACCAAAGATCAGCCCCGGGATGCAACTTATTATTGGATGGATAAGTATATAAAACTACTTGAAAAATTCAATGAAGTTTTAAGCCATGATGGCAGAAACATAACCATATAATATAAACCATAATTCAGTAGTATTTGATTAATCCATACTAAATCCTGTCCCCATTATTAAATCATTTAATCTTGTCAAAATATAAATATTGGGCGAATTGAATTTCTCTACAAATCAGCTATATTCTTATCCAAATAACTCCACTTTTGCTAAAATGGTATGGGAGTAATTGCGATACGCTTTTGAACCCAAAGTATTAAAGCACTTAAATTAATGTTTGGGTTAATGAGAGCTATCAATCAATGTCAAACTGTAATTAATGTGAACTTCAATTTTAATGATGAAAAAATTCATATGGTCTACAGTACTTTTTATTTTTCCAATTATATTATTGGGTACTTTGATTGAAGTATTGTGTAGAAGAATACCTA
>NZ_JBFUKZ010000083.1:0-1419 GCF_056400585.1 Mucilaginibacter sp. P5_A6
AAACAATGTTGGCTTAAGCCGAAAGTTTAATAAGGTTTAACAAAAAAAGATTTCTATAGCCTGTTAGTCTGCAAAGCATTTAAAACTTCATTGTCATTTACACATTTATTTTATTAAAATAAACTACATTTGATTATATGGTTTCTGTATCGAACACGTAAGCCTAATTAACCAGTTATTGATATTAATGAGAAGACTATTATTTACCCTGGTAGGAGTAACAGCCTTTTTCTTTGGTTTTGCTCAAAATTTGTTTACTAAAAAAGTAATGAAATACTCATTGAAAGATGGTCTTTCATTTGGAATAATAAATGGTATTACCCAGGACAATAAGGGATTTATGTGGTTTGCTACCGGCGATGGTTTAAACCGGTTTGATGGCACAAATTTCAAAGTGTTTAAATTTGAGCCCGACAATCCGTATAGCTTACCTGGTAATTACGTTCAAACAATATACAAAGATACACACGGCACTATTTGGATATCATCGAGAAGGGGAATTTATCAATTTGACACAAACAGAGAACGTTTTACAAAATTTGACCCACCGAGTCTTCGGCCGAACGGTTTAACCAATGTAAACAGCATTTTTGAAAATAATAAAGATCAGTTGTGGTTTTCATGCGGTGCTTCAGGATTCTCATCTTATAATTTAAATACCAAACTGTTTAAAAGTTATACTAAAACAGAATTGCCAGGCTTGTTGGGCGATTTATCAGTTATCAATGTAGTCGAAGATACTTATGGACTGCTATGGGTGGGTACACGTGATGGCGGGCTCAACGTTTTCAGTACCAGGAATGGAACTGTTTTCAAAAATTTGAATAGTCAGTTCCCACTTAAACAGGTCCCTCAGGGGCTTATTACTTGTATTTACGAAGATCATAATCATGATATCTGGATAGCTACCAGCAAAGGGTTGACGCTTTACAGAAGAAAAGAGAATAATTTCCACGTTTTTTTAGGCTCAACTTATAAATTAAGAAGCAACTATTTTTATTCTCTTTTGGAGGATGATCATAAAAATCTGCTTGTTGGTCTTCAGGATGGGGGATTATATAATATAAACCTCGAAAAGGCAGAAAAGTCTTCATATAAAGATATAACAATTGATCCGGTGAAATCGGAAGATAATTATAGTATTACAGCCCGGACTATTCAAACCTTATTCCAGGACCGTGACAAAAATATATGGACCGGAACTTACGGTGACGGTATTTACATGTTAAGCAACGTACCAGAAAAATTTAAAAAATTTCAAAATAAGTTGACAGACGCTTATGGAACCAGCTTTTTAAGGTACTATGGTATGTGTATTGATGGTGAGGGATATTTGTGGATGGGAACCGATGGGGATGGAATATACAAGAAGAAGCTGAGTGGTGAGGTAGTAAAATATTACAGAGCAAACGGAAAAAA
>NZ_JBFUKZ010000084.1:0-1279 GCF_056400585.1 Mucilaginibacter sp. P5_A6
TGGTTATGTTTTTCAAACCCCCGAAAATCTTATCCTCAGCCAACAACTAAATGGTAAAATTAAATGGCTTGAAGAAGATGATGCCGATTATGCGGCAGACCCTTTTGCTATAAACATAAACGGACGTACGTGCCTATATTATGAAGAACTCAAATTCTGGAAAGGCAAAGGAGAAATTATGATGATTGATTCCATGAGTTTTGACAATAAAAGAAAGGTAACCGGTATAACTGAACAATCAATACATCTATCGTACCCTCACATGTTTGCCGCGGACGATAATTTGTATTGTATCCCTGAAACAGGAGCGGCAATGGAGATTGCATTATACCAGGTTGATGTCGAAAACCCGTATAAGTTTAAGAAAATCAAAGTAATAGTAGCAGGTCATAAATTTGTTGATAGCTCAATAATATATTTTAACAATAAATATTGGCTATTTACCAGCATATCGGGGAAGCAAGGAGAACTTTATGTGTTTTATTCAGATACTTTAGAAGCTGAATTCAAAGCACATAGCTTAAACCCTATTGGTGTTGCTTCAAATGTAAGCAGATCCGCAGGCAGGTTATTTATTGTAGGGGAAAAATTGTATATGCCAAGTCAGAATCCCGAAAAACGTTATGGAGGTTCGATTATAATAAATGAGGTCACAACCATCACCGAAACAGATTTTCAATACAATAGCGCTTTTGAACTACTGCCACAGTTTCCATATGATCAGGGGTTACATACCATAAATTTTGTCGGCGACCTGCTTATTGTTGATGGTAAGCGTAAAGCATTTAGTGTTTTAGGACCCGTGAAAAAGCTGATCAGAAAAATGTGGAACCTTAATTAATCTAAGTAAATGCCTGATCAAAAAAATAAGTTAGTTTTTGTTTCAATGTCTGACAAAGCTAATGGCGCAGAAAGCATATTGCTTATGGGGGCCCGCGCCAGTAATTCGCCGTTGATTTTTTTAAAAAAATCAGCAGATGGCGGATTAAAAATACCTGACGGGCATAGCTTTAAATTTGTAACCGATAAAAGCATGTTGATTGGTTTTTACGGACTTATAAAGTTATTAAACCCTTATCGAAAGGGGTATATTATAATTAGCACTCATCCTTATTTAAATGCTTACCTGGGTTTTTTGAAACGGGTAGGTTACATAAAATCAAGGCTTATAGTTAGGGAGTGTACATCTGTTTTTACAAGATATAAGGGTTTAAAAAAATGGAGTTACCAGCTGGCATACCGGCTGGGGTACCCTGCAGTAAATTTAGTTGTTTGTCAA
>NZ_JBFUKZ010000085.1:0-1232 GCF_056400585.1 Mucilaginibacter sp. P5_A6
GCGCATAGTATTACTGAAGTCGGTGACGTTTCTTTCATAATAATTAAATCGATTTTTCATAACGCTTGATTATATTATCTTTTTCATTTTCCAGTTATTTTAACTTCATTATGCTTAACATATCATCATTAACCAGGTTCACGTCGAATTTCTTTCGGGCTAATGCCAGTCCATTTAAACCGTAGTTATGAATAGCATTTCTGTCATTTATATAAAACTCCATTTTTGACATAAGCGCTGGTATGTTTTTAACGGGAATCAAAAATCCGTTTTGAGGCGATACGGGTTCAACTGTTTCCCTGCAGCCAACAGAATCACTTGTAATAATTGCCCGCCCCATTGCCATACTTTCAAGTAAACACCGTGGTACGCCTTCACCATAGTATGATGGCAATACAACCACTGATGCATCCTTTATATAAGGTCTTACATCGTCAACTTCACCCAGGTATTGAAGGTTGTCGCCATGTTTTATTTTAAAAAACAATTCGGGGCTAATGGCATCTATATTTGCAGCATAGGATCCTATTAGCTTAAATTGTATGTTGGGATATTTTAAACGGATAAGGCGTGCTGCTTCATAATATTCAAAAATGCCTTTAGCGTTTATCAGTCGGGATATCATTATAAAACTAATGTTCCCGGCATCTGGTGGGGTATACTCATAATGCTCCAGATCAACACCAGAGCCATTAACTATAAAAACATGGTGTTTATTTGTTAATATTTTATAGGTAAGCAGTGTTTCATAATCATCTTTATTTTGAAATATTATATGTAAATGCTTGCTTTTAATCAGGCTAAACCTGAGCATCAAACGCGTAATATGGCTTACTAATGATTTCTTATTTCCAGGCGTAAAGTTATAGCCCAAACCAGATAGCATTGGAGCAATGCATTTAATGCGATGGATTTTTGCAAGCACTGTTCCATATATAACTGGTTTAAAGGTGTAAGGAAAAAAAACATCTGGTTTTACCTGTTTCATCAATTTATAAAGCATTATTAAATACTTTATATCAGATAAAATTGAAATATTACTCCCTGACAATTGATTTTCGAAAATAACTACGTTAAGCCGGGTGAGCTTTTCACGTATATTTTCAGGTAAAACCGGTGTAAAAACATATACAGTATGTTGTTTAACCATTTCCTCAATCAGCTTGCCCCTGAAATCAATTAATGATTTGGCAGAATCACAGGCGATCAATATTTTTTGCCCAGTTTTAAGC
>NZ_JBFUKZ010000086.1:0-1231 GCF_056400585.1 Mucilaginibacter sp. P5_A6
TCCTGGTAATAACTTTTTCATCATGAAAGTCAATATCATTTATTGTGTTTATTACACTTATTTAATAAAACCAACTGGGGGCATTTGCATTGAAAATCATTTCTGAGTTTATCGGTATTCGGAAGTCCGGTTCACAGATTTTCCATAAACTTCACACTGCTTCTGAAATGAATTTATTTAACCAGGATTTTTACTGTTTTTGAAATATTGCGTGATGAATTACCTAATTGAAGAACAAATTCGCCGGCTTCAACTTTCCATGATTTTGTTGTTTCGTCATAAAAAGCGAGGTCGCCAACCTTTACATCCATTTGAACTGTTTTCGTTTCGCCGGGTTTTAAAAATATCTTTTTAAAAGCTTTAAGCTCTTTTTCRGGGCGCAATACAGAGCTAACCGGATCGCTTACATATAATTGCACAACTTCGGCCCCATAACGGTCGCCTGTGTTTTTAATGGTGAATTTTGCATGGACRGTTTCATTTTTYCCGTAGCTTTTTTTATCAGCCGAAAAATGGCTTATGGAAAAATCAGTATAGGAGAGCCCATAACCAAAAGGAAATTGCGGTTCAATTTTCTTGGTATCGTACCAGCGGTAGCCAACCAGGATACCTTCTTTATATTCGGCCGTAGCGCCTTTACCCGGATAAGTATTTAAAGCGGAAGCAGGAGAATCTTTTAACGATACCGGAAAAGTAAATGGCAACCTGCCTGAGGGGTTTACAACACCCTTTAATACGTCGGCCAGTGCATTGCCGGCTTCTGAGCCATTAAACCACGACCAAACAACCGCATGGTTGGATTTTTTGATTTCATTCAGGTTATACGGAGCGCCGGCCATGATTACGATAATGGTATTGGGGTTAGCTGCAGTAACCGCGGTAACCAATGCCTGTTCACCAAAAGGCAGTTCCAGGCTTTTACGGTCATGGGCTTCGCTTTCATATTCACGATTGGAACCGATACATAAAATGGCGACATCGCTGGCTTTCGCAAGCGCTACCGCCTCGTCAATCAGTTTCTGATCGGGCTGGTCATAGCCGCGATTTTGTTCATCACTATTACTTGCCAGGTAGTTTGCTTTATAGCCYYGGGCAAAGCTGATGCTGGCCGTTTTACCGAACCTTGATTTTATACCGTCTAATGCTGTTATCTCGTGTTGCGCTTTTACACCGGCCCCATACCCGCCCAAAGCAAATGTGCGGATGGCATTATCGCCAATGACGGCGATGC
>NZ_JBFUKZ010000087.1:0-1152 GCF_056400585.1 Mucilaginibacter sp. P5_A6
CAAAAAAGGATCTTAAGAGACATATTATATCAATACGTTCCGGCTGAATTTTTTACCAGGCCCAAATCAGGCTTTAAAATACCGCTGCAATTTTGGTTTAGAAACGAATTAAAAGATTATGTACTTGATCAATTATCGTTAAGTGAATTAAAAAACATTCCGGGTGTTGATGCGCCTAAGGCATTAATGATGATACATGAACATATGGATGGTAAGTGGAACCGTTTTCCTCAAATATGGAAATTACTGGTGTTTACACAATGGTTAAAAAATCAAAAAGCTAACCCCGTTACTGCATATCAAACTATTTAAGATTCATTTTATACGCTATGATTCAAGTTAAAAGGAAGGCTATGCGCTTATTACCTTATAAAATTATATGGTTTGCCGATAAACCCAGCAAATGGAATTGTTTATACTGTTATTATAAGCAAAGTGCTTATTGCAACGAGGTTCGGGGATATCGCAGGGAGTCTTTTTTTACAAAAACAATTAATATTGGTGCCCCCCAGTCAGTTTTCGAGGCAGATTTTGATCAAAATACCGCCTACGAAATACGCAGGGCAATAAAAGATGGAGTTACAACAGCCTCCGAAACCGACATCAAACGCTTTATTGATTTCTACAATTTGTTTGCAGTAACAAAACAGCTACCAAAGCTTAACCAGGATTTTTATAAACTTCAATCTTGCATGGTTATAACAAAAGCTATTTACAAAGATCAGGATATTGTTATGCATGCTTATTTGCTTGATGATACCTTAAAACGGGTTAGGTTATTGCATTCAGCATCACTTTTCAGAAACGAAAAGGACAATCAGTTAAAAGCGGTAACGGGCAGGGCAAACAGATTGCTCCACTTTAATGACATGTGTTTTTTTAAACAGCATGGTTTTCAAGTATACGATATGGGGGGATATGCTCATGGTACATCAGATGAGGCTTTGAAGAGAATCAATCAGTTTAAAGACAGTTTTGGGGGTGTTTTGATACAGGAAAGTGATTATTTGCCGGTATTGGGATCGGCACTCTTGTTTTTTAAAAAAATATTTTGAAGGATGAAACTATCAGAACTATCCAGCTCAATTATAAATAGGATGTTTTTTTGTGATAAATGGAATATTGGTTATGTTTTTCAAACCCCCGAAAATC
>NZ_JBFUKZ010000088.1:0-1126 GCF_056400585.1 Mucilaginibacter sp. P5_A6
CTTACGCTTACGCCTGGTATCGGCTGGCCATCGTCGGCGCTTGTTATTTTACCCGTAATATTTACGGTTTGTGCATGGGCAGATATATAAAGAAATATGCCCGCGATGATTAATGAAAATTGGTATTTCACTCTCTTTTGTAAATTTTTATCCATCTTTTAAAAGGATTTTAAGGTTTGATAATTGGTGCATTGTTTTTGGTTAGTAATTAATTGGTTTTTCTCTCATTCATAATTTATTTTGTTATCATATCTTTTAGATAGCCCGATACCCAAAACAACCTTTGAAAACTATTTTACTGTTAGTTTCTTCACATAAAACGGCTGCCCGAACAATCAGTTAAAAAACTTCAGGTGCAGTCAGACGCATGTTTACTAATTCAAAAAAGTTAACTGTTGGTCCTATTGGTTATTGGTGGAACATTGTTTAAAAGCAACGTCTTTAAATACATTACCTTGAACTTATATTCTGGGGGATGAAACTATGATTGTTAAGAAGAAAGGAATACCGAATTTGATAATGAATACAGGCCAAAATGTTAACCACTATATAATAATCTCAAAATCAGCACTTTATATTACTTAAAGCTACTCCGCTTTCAGATTTTATTTATTTTTTCGCGAAATTTTGACTTAAATGACAACAAATCGGAACTAATTGGCTGTCATAACGCGGACAAGAAGGGCCGGCAATAAATTGGTTAAATTTAATTAACTGTTCTTTTCATTCAGTTTCTGTTGGCGAATTGAACTGACATAGGTGGAGGGAGTGGTGTTATACTCATCCTTAAATGCTTTTGTAAAATATTTGGGCGAATTAAAGCCAACTTCGTAACCAATCTGACTGATCGTCATTTGGCTGGTCTCAAGCAAATACACCGCTTTTTTAAGTCTTATAGAACGAATAAAGTCAACAGGCGACTTACCCGTAAGCATTAAAACTTTTTTATAAAGCGATACCCGGCTCATATTCATCTTGCTGCTTAATTCCTTTACCGAAAGGCTTTCGTTTACTATATTCGATTCTATATATTCAACAATACACCTTAACAGTTTTTCATCTTCATTTTCTAAAGGAGTTTCCTGCAATTGCACATCCATCTGCTTTTTGTAGGTGCGTTTATAGG
>NZ_JBFUKZ010000089.1:0-1095 GCF_056400585.1 Mucilaginibacter sp. P5_A6
ATGTACCCGCATTCTGACCGGGCGGGCCTATTAACAATTGGTTATAATGATTATAGGATAACCCCGGTTGGCTATTGGCTCAGGAAATACAAGCTTGATGAATTACCTCAATTGTTTAATGTTCTTATTGGCGATATGAGTTTTGTGGGGCCGCGGCCCGAAGTGCAAAAATACGTACAATTATATACAGAAAATCAGCTTAGGGTATTAAGTATAAAGCCTGGTATAACTGATTGGGCTTCAATTAAGTATTTCAATGAAAATGAATTGCTTTCAAACTCTGCCAATCCTGAGGAACTTTATATAAATACAATTATACCCTCTAAGATCCATCAAAACCTGGAGTATATTGATAACCGTAATTTTTGGATGGACGTTAAGATAATTTTCTACACAATAAAGAAACTGTTTAAATAAAGCCCAACTTTTCATGTTACTTAAAAAGTTTTTCGTTTTTGGTGTTGTTGTATTTTACCTGTATACACTTGCCTTTGGCATTTTTATGACAGATTTATTAAGGATACCAGCACCATTTATAGCCGGCTTGTTTTTGATTTTTTTTTTACAAAAGCCGGTACAAAAGTTTGCTTATTACCAGGAAATGCTGGTATTTACAATAGCCTTGTTTTTATATTTTGTAGTTGGAATGGGCGATTACAAGGCTTTTTTTGCAACTTTCATGACCATATTAGCCTGCGCACTATATTTTAATTATTTTATTGGCGTAGGTAAACGGCGTTTTTATTTCTCGGTGCTTATTTTTTTTGTTCTGTTAGCGCTTTCAATGATAATTATGGTTTTAGATCATCGTTATCCCAATATAATTGATCCCCTGAGGAGTAAAATGCTCGACGAACAAGTTAAGCAAAGTCCATCTGGGTTGGCCATAACCCAGTTTAATTTTGGATACCAGGTTGCTGCTTTTACTGCTTTTGTTTTTGTTGCAGCATACACATTCAGGCAATATATTTTAGTAAAACTACTTGTTCTGTGTGCCTGCATGATCTGCCTTTACCTCGGTATGAACAGATCAGCATTTGTAAGCTTTGGCGGTGCTACTGTTGTGTTTTTGTTTATTTACTATCGTTATAAAGC
>NZ_JBFUKZ010000090.1:0-1015 GCF_056400585.1 Mucilaginibacter sp. P5_A6
GGTATAAACATCCCATTCTTTATTATCTCGAATAGTAAAATGTTGGTGGTTCATAAATTTGCTTAGATTTATTACAATAATTAAATGAATAATTAAACCGCTTAGTTTCTTAACAAAACCGATTGCCAGGGCGGTGTATAAAGGATGGGATAACTGATAAAATGAATTAACTATGCATGAATTCCTGTTAAAACGTTGGTTGGCTGTAAATAGCCAACGAGACAACGAACAACCATTTTGGGGTGTTGTTACAGAGACAATGAGGTTACCTTCCTGAATATATATCAAAAAGGGACTAAAGCAGATACTTTACAGTGTCATAAGCTTTGCGTATTCTATACTTTTTCAGCTCAAATAATATATACCTTTTTATATACAACAACAAAAGCTTTTTCTTCTGCATTCCGCGATATCTAAAATGTTTAATGATAAGGTTAAAATCACTTATCACCATTTCCATTCGGGCTTCAACCTTAATCATACTCCATATACCTCCAACATGATTACGATAACAGCTCATTATCTCGGGCATTACATAAATTTTGCGACCGGTATTGAATGTTGCAAATATCTTTAAAAACTTATCGGCCGCATAACATTTAAAGTACCACGACTTTTGGAATAACTGATGTATTTGCGCGCTGTTATGGTATACTACCGTTGCTGTTTTTGTTTCCTCCTGTTTACCGGTAAGCAGGTCATGATAAGTATGCACTAATGGTAAAGGGTTTGGATCAACATAAAGCGTATTGTCATTGGTATCAATTACCCGCGTATAATGGCAACACATAATATAATCTGGATTTTGCTCTAAAAAGTCAACTTGCTTTTGCAGTTTGCGGTCATCTGTCCAGTAATCATCCCCATCACAAAGCGCAATATATTTCCCTTTACAGTTTTTAACTGTATCGATCATATTTTGGTGAGCGCCTACGTTTTTTTTTGCAGAAATGATTTTTACTTTTTCCGGATACTTTTCTTTATACTTTTTTAGTACTTCAGACGTACCATCGGT
>NZ_JBFUKZ010000091.1:0-844 GCF_056400585.1 Mucilaginibacter sp. P5_A6
CTTTATGAAATGCCAAAGCTGTTTCCTCGTTCGGGCTAAAATCTTCGGGTACTTCCAGCATTTCTTTCAGCACCTTGCTCCAAATAATTGTATTTTTAACAAAATTCCTGCTCCATGCGCCAATCCGGGCAATTTTTTGTGCTTTATTTAAAACTTCTAAAACCTGTCCGCTTTCTGTTTCCTTCTGTTTCAAAGGGGTAATATTCTCGGTTAAAATTAAAAAACCTCCAATTTCTGATCCTCCCCTATACCATGGCCTCAGATCCCAGCGCATCCAGGCTAATGTTCCATCCTGGTTTTCAACTATAGAATCATCAAAATGAACTTCTCCTTTTAAGCATGTGAGCAATAAATCATGAAATTGAGATTTAATTTGCGGCAGAACCTGGTAAAGATTTACCCCTATGATTTCTTTACCTTGAAGATTGTAATCCTCAATCCATCTTAATGATGCTGCTATAAATAGCATATTGCTATCAAACATGGCAATGGCAATGGGAGCCTGCTCTATAAAGGTTTTATAATTCTCACTATTTTCTGCCTGTATTTTGGTTACAAGTTCTTTTGATAACTTTTCATTTAAATACTTTTGGTAGCATGACGAAAAATTAGACGGGTTTGAGAAATTAAGCATTAAAGCCATCTGGCTTTTGTTGCACCGTTTTTCATTGATGCACTTTTCAGCAAATTCCATTTGAAGATGCCTGAAATAAGAAAAAATAGTACTATTATATTTTTCTTTAAAATCTCTTTTAAGTTTCGATTCGGATATAAAGTGTTTTTTTGATAGTGTGGCTATGCTTGGAAATTCGGTAAAAATACATGATTTTAATGTTTGTACTAC
>NZ_JBFUKZ010000092.1:0-823 GCF_056400585.1 Mucilaginibacter sp. P5_A6
CATGCAAGCCTGCATCTGCAAACATTTGTGTAAATGAGGATGCAAAAAAATTATAGTATTTAAATACGCCGAGGAAACCTAAATTAATTAAAATGCTGAGCCAGAGCCAAAATTTTCTTGATTTTTGAGTCTTTGACTCCGTCATTTTTAACCCGGTAAAATAATCTAACACCGTGGAGAAAACCAGGAGGAAAAGAAACCGCCAATCCCAACTGGCATAAAAAAAATAGCTTGCACAAAGCAATAAAAAGTTTTGTAACTTAATATTCCTGTTAAATACAAACCAGTAAAGGACAAACACTACAGGCAAAAAAATTGCAAAGCTAACAGAGTTAAAAAGCATAGTGGATTTTGTTAATGTGATTGGGAATTTGACGAAAAAGCCTGTTATTCAATGTATTCAAATGCCGTTTCAGGAACATTTTGTTCGTGGTTACTGTCAATATACTATCAATTTTATTGGTTAGCTTTTTCGCGCCAATTTCATTTAGATGATCGGCATCATAAAAGTCGGTGCCAGCGAATGATTTGTCAGTAAGTAAATTATAGTATTGAACATTACCGTACACCTTACTTAAATTGTTTAGGATGTTTAATGTTGTATTCAATTGATTACTATTCAGGTCTTCCACATATGTTTTATATGCTGGTGAAGTAAATAAAAGAACCTTGATTTTGTTGGTAAATGCGTATTTGATAATACTTGTTAAGATGGCAATATTTTTTTTCAGGCATTTTGGATTTTGGATAGTGTGCCGTAGTGCAGCTATTTTGCCGCTAATTACCAAATTCTTATTTTTTTTTGAGTTGTATTCTGTACCCC
>NZ_JBFUKZ010000093.1:0-666 GCF_056400585.1 Mucilaginibacter sp. P5_A6
GTTGTAACGTTGTAACAGCCGAAGATGGCATTACCACGCGTACTTACACTATAGCTGTCAGCAAAACCGGTGCAGCAAATGCAACCCTCACATCGCTCAAGATAAATGGCGTTACATTGAAAAGAATAGGTGCAACAGATAACTACACGGCATCTGTAAGTCCTTCTGCAACCAGTGTACAGCAAAGCGCCACGTTAAGTGACAGTCATGCATCTTTTACAGTGAACAATATAGCCAGGACATCGGATATAGTCAATACAGTGCAGCTCGATGCAGGAGTTACCACCAATATTTCCATTGTTGTAACAGCCGAAGACGGCATTACCACGCGCACTTACACTATCGCTGTCAGCAAAACCGGTGCAGCAAATGCAAACCTCGCATCRTTCAAGATAAGTGGCGTTACATTGAAAAGAATAGGTGCAACAGATAACTACACGGCATCTGTAACGCCTTCTGCAACCAGTGTACAACAAAGCGCCACGTTAAGTGACAGTCATGCATCTTTTACAGTGAACAATATAGCCGGGACATCRGRCATAGTCAATACAGTGCAGCTCGATGCAGGAGTTACGACCAATATTGTCATTGTTGTAACAGCCGAAGAYGGCATTACCACGCGTACTTACACTATAGCTGTCAGCAAAACCGGTGCAGCAAATGCAA
>NZ_JBFUKZ010000094.1:0-564 GCF_056400585.1 Mucilaginibacter sp. P5_A6
AAGCCGGCGAATTTGTTCTTCAATTAGGTAATTCATCACGCAATATTTCAAAAACAGTAAAAATCCTGGTTAAATAAATTCATTTCAGAAGCAGTGTGAAGTTTATGGAAAATCTGTGAACCGGACTTCCGAATACCGATAAACTCAGAAATGATTTTCAATGCAAATGCCCCCAGTTGGTTTTATTAAATAAGTGTAATAAACACAATAAATGATATTGACTTTCATGATGAAAAAGTTATTACCAGGAAAAAAAAACAAATATCAATATGAGAAATAAGATTTACAGGTTATGGATGACGGCTTTAATTATCACGCTTATAGCGCCGTGTTTATACGCACAAAAAGCCACTAATCCCATTATTTATGCAGATGTACCAGACATATCAATAGAACGTGTAGGCAATAGCTATTACATGAGCAGCACAACGATGCACATGAGTCCCGGTGTACCTATTATGAAGTCGGACGACCTGGTGACCTGGAAGATGGTGGGTTATGCATATGACACCTTAGCAAATGTTGATGCAACAAATCTCACAAATGGCAAAAACATGTATGGGG
>NZ_JBFUKZ010000095.1:0-513 GCF_056400585.1 Mucilaginibacter sp. P5_A6
AGACGGCATTACCACGCGTACTTACACTATAGCTGTCAGCAAAACCGGTGCAGCAAATGCAACCCTCACATCGCTCAAGATAAATGGCGTTACATTGAAAAGAATAGGTGCAACAGATAACTACACGGCATCTGTAAGTCCTTCTGCAACCAGTGTACAGCAAAGCGCCACGTTAAGTGACAGTCATGCATCTTTTACAGTGAACAATATAGCCGGGACATCGGGCATAGTCAATACAGTGCAGCTCGAGGCAGGAGTTACGACCAATATTGTCATTGTAGTAACAGCCGAAGACGGCATTACCACGCGCACTTACACTATCGCTGTCAGCAAAACCGGTGCAGCAAATGCAAACCTCGCATCGTTCAAGATAAGTGGCGTTACATTGAAAAGAATAGGTGCAACAGATAACTACACGGCATCTGTAACGCCTTCTGCAACCAGTGTACAACAAAGCGCCACGTTAAGTGACAGTCATGCATCTTTTACAGTGAACAATATAGCCGGGACATC
>NZ_JBFUKZ010000096.1:0-505 GCF_056400585.1 Mucilaginibacter sp. P5_A6
AGATAAATTTGGTATGTTATAAGCAGGAATTTGCTAATCCCAACTCAAACTTTTATCAAATAAAATTGGGGTGGTTTATGCTACTGTAGCTGTAATAAGGTAAAAGATTTAAAAAAGGCAGGACTACTAAAGTTAACTCCCCTGTTTTTACATTAAATCAAAAAAAGTAATTATTAATAAATGATCATGTAATTGGATACGCGAAGCTGTAAACTGTCATTAAACCGAGGTTTACAGATTCATATAATCAGCATTATATTTTGGCCTGTTATATCAATCGTCTGTTTGCCTTAAAAATCAACAAAAAATATATTGCTCAAAATGAATACAAAAACGAAAAAAAATAAAAAATTATGATGAAGCATGATTTGATGGTCAGTGTATGCTGTACAACCTACAACCAGGTACAATTTATTGCTCAAACCATTGATAGTTTTTTGATGCAGCAAACAAATTTTCAATTTGAAATTGTTATTGGCGATGATTGCTCTACCGATGGTACGTC